>DATLRG010000412.1:0-2302 GCA_035534795.1 Chloroflexota bacterium | reverse complement strand
TCCTCCGGCTGGAGCAGCCGTCCCTGGCGGACCAGCTCTCGGCCAGCGAGCAGATACAGCCGGCGGAGCAATGCGAGTCCCCGCTGCCAGGACAAGCGCTCGTTCTCGCGCAGGCGGGCGTACCGGCGAGTCAGCGCGGCGAGTGGGCGAAGGAGCGACCGGACGATGGGTAGACGCGCAGACGTGGGGACAACGAGGCACGGGGATCCCGAGGCATCGGGACACGGTGCGGCCGACTCCGCTGTCGCGGTCGCGGGCAGCTTGCCCGCCCCGATGGGGCCGGGGGCGGGCGAGGCGCTCGCGCTCCTAGCGGGTGGCCCCTGGCCGCCCGTTGGGAGCGCGAGCGCCATCGCTCCGTCGTCCACCCGCCCGCTCCGGATTAGCGCCAGCACCTGGGGTGGATCGGCCGCGAAGCTGGGGCGGATCAGGTCCAGACTGAAGGAACGATGGCCGTGCTCGACCAAGAAGTGTTGAAATGCCTCCTGGAACTCTGCGCCATCGCTGCGCTCGGCCAGGGACGCCAGGTCCCGGAGCGCGCGGTTGAGCGCAACCGAGTAGTCGTCGAGCTGCGCGACGACGCTCGCGCAGTACGCGGCGGCGCGCTCCGGGCCGAGCACCAGGCGGCTCAGGCGTCGGAGCAGCGAATACCAGACCTCGGCGTAGGTCAGACTCCACCGATGAAGGCGGAGCAACTGCTGGTTGTGCGCTTCGACCTCGTCGATCGCGCGCAGAATCCGAGCGAGGGTCGGCGACGTCTGCCGCTCGAGGACGTCGACCGTGAAGGCAATCTCGGCCAGCGCCTGAACGTAGTCACGCTCGAAGGCTTCCCAGGCGCGATCGTTGTGGAAAGGCGAGACACCCGACGAGTCGCGCAGCACCGCGCCAATCAATCCAGCCCAGACCCGCGGCGCGAACAGCGAGCGGGGCCCTGGCGCCCGCTTGCGGCGCTCGACGTTCCCGCCCGGGAATAAGCGCCGCGCGTCGTCCGGCAAGAGCGCATCCGGAAACAGTTTGTAGAGCGCCTCGAACGCGGCGACGTTGACGTACGGCCGGCCGTTCCAGAGGCGCGTGATCGGCTCGACGTCGGCCGGGTCGACGCCCAGCATTCGCAGTGGCTCGCGGAAGGCGATTGTCTCCAGGCCTGCCTGGAGGACCGACCAGCCGAGCGGCGACATGGGCTCGCTCAGTCGTTCGTCGAGGAAGCCGCTGGTCCATTGGAGGTGCGCGAAGCCACGCTGGTCGTCGACGGAAAGCGGTTGCTCGGTCGTGATCGGCCGCGCCTGGAAGACGTGCCAGCGCCCACCGGCCAGGCCCCATTCGACGTCCTGGGGGGCTTCCAGCAGTTGCTCGATTTGCATGCCCAAAAGAGCCAGCCCGCCGAGCTGAGTCGGGCCGAGGACCGGCCGTCGGCGGCGCCAGATCGGGACGGGCGCCAGCCGCGTGCCATGCCCGAAACCGGGGACGCGTTGGCAGCGCTTGTTGCCGATGCGCGGACGAGCCGCTTCGGCCAGCGTCTCGCGGTCGACGAGGTACCGGTCGGAACCCACTTCGCCCTGGGCGAGCGCTTCGCCCAGGCCCCAGACGGCTTCCACGACCAATCGCCCGGCACCCGTGACTGGATCGACGGTGAAGACGGTACCAGCGGCCTCGCAGGTGATCTGCGCCTGGACGATCACGGCGATGGCCGGCGCCAGCTCGGACGACACAAAGCGGGCGCGGTATCGCAGAGAGGGCAGACTGAAGAGCGATTCCCAGCAGCAACGGAGCGCCTCGATCATGTCCGCGAAGCGGCGCACGTTCAAGACGGTACGCTGCTGGCCGGCAAACGAGGCATCCGCTCGGTCCTCGCCCAGCGCCGACGAGCGCACCACGACAGCGCCGGTCTCGTCGACGACCTCGGCGAAGGCGTCGCGCAGAGCGTCGAGGAGCGCGTCAGGAATCGGTCCCCGCTGAAAGGCGACGCCCAGCCGATCGAGCAGAGCGGTCAGCTCGCGCGCCGGGACTGGCTGGCGCGCGATCGCTTCGACCTCGGCGATTGCCTCGGCGATGCCGTTCTCTCGCACGAAGTCCTGGTAGGTGGTCGTGGGGATCACGAAGCCCCGCGGGATCGGCAGGCCCGCGCGAGACATTCGGCCCAGGGTCGCCGCTTTGAGACCCGTGATCGGCGCAGCGTCGCCATCGATCTGGTCGAGTAGCAGAATGGGTGATGCGATCATCTCAGTGAAATTATAGGCCAAGTCGGGGAGAAATACCCGGCGACGCACTTTCATAGTCGCGCCACGGCGAGAACTCCATCGCTGTG
>DATLRG010000411.1:0-9368 GCA_035534795.1 Chloroflexota bacterium | reverse complement strand
GCCGTTCACCGATAACATGCCGGTGACCTTGCCATCCTTCAGGGTATGAACGGTGTAGTAGCCGTAGAACTGATCGGGCGTCTCGGTTGTCGAGCCGGGCTGGTTTTGATCGAGCCAGGTCTGAGCGGTCTGCTTGGCCTGGGCGGACGAGATGGTCATCGCGCCGGTCGAGGGAGAGTAGCCCATCCACCGACCCATCGGCGAGTTCTGGCCCATCATCCCGTACTTGGTGTTCCACATCATGTCCGGGCCCGGCTCTCGTATGACCGCGCCGTTCCACTTATTAATCAGCACCTCGAAAGCGCCAACACCGGTGCTTTTTTCCTTGACGATGGCGTAGAAATTATCCTGGAATTCCATGACTTCGTCGATCGTCAGGTCGGAATTGCCAAACTGATTCAGGTAGGACTGCACGTCCTGCTGGGCCTGGACAAGGCTGATCGTCGGTCCAGTTTGGTTTGTCTGGCCCCAGCCGCTGCCCATCATGCCACCGGGGCCGTAGCCGGGGCCATTTCCGTACGGCCCGCCTGGCCCGGCTCCGTAGCCGCGTCCCATCATTCCGCCCGGACCCCAGCCGCCGGCGGTCGCGGTTGGGCCGGCGCCATTCGGGCCAAATGGGCCGACCGCGAAGACGGCGCTAACTGTCGACAGCGCCAGGACCAGCACCAAAAGTCCTCCCGCCAGTATGCCAATCGTTCGTCTCTTCATCGCTTTGCTCCGTTCTCGACGTTCTTGAAGCTCATCCGAGCGTCCGCCGAGCCTGCTCGAATTCGGCCTGACTGATCTCGCCGGCCGCGAAGCGACGCTGCAACAGGTCAAGCGCCATCTCGTGCTCACCGCGTCGATCGTTCGGGTAAAGCGCCCGCACCGCGACGATGACCAGCGCGATAATGGCGAACCAGAATATCAGCATGAAGAATCCGCCGAAGAGACCCATGCCGAATCCCATTCCGCCGAAGTATCCCATCATTTTGACCACCTCTTCGACTCGTGAACCTTAGCGCGGTTCATCTGAGTCTTAGTTTAGGCGGCGCGGATCAAGCGGTGATGCCTGGGAAGATCAAGATTCGATCAAGCGCGGGGCAAGGTGAACGAGAAGGTGCTGCCCTGACCGGGGCCGGGGCTTTCGGCCCAGATCCGGCCGCCCATTGCGTCGACCAGCGATCGGGCGATCGTCAGGCCGATGCCGGTGCCTCCGAGGGCGCGCGAGCGCGATTTGTCGACCCGGTAGAAGCGTTCGAAGATCTGGGCGCACTGCTCCGTGGTCAAGCCGAGCCCGGTATCACGCACGCGGATTGCCACGGCGTCGCCGAGTCGCTCGGCACGCAGCTCGACCTGGCCCGGCGCGGAGGTGTAGCGCAGGGCATTGGTGAGGAGATTGGTCAACACCTGAACGGCGCGGTCCGAATCGGTCCGGACCAGCGGCAGGTCTCGGTCGACCGTCCGGTGAAAGTCGAGTCCCTTCTCCGCGAACGCCGGCGCCAGCCGGTCGTAGGCGGTGTCGACGATCAACGCGGGCGATACCGGGCGCGGGCTCAGCGGAATTTGATGTGCCTCGGCCCGCGACAGCTCTTGCAGGTCGTCGACGAGCCGGCGGAGCCGGCCGGCTTCATCGTGGAGCTGTGCCCAGGTCTCGGTCGTTGGTTCGACCACGCCGTCGAGGAGACCTTCAAGATATCCTTCCAGGGTCGCGATCGGGGTGCGCAGTTCGTGCGCGACGTCGCCAATCAGCTCGAGCCGCCGCCGCTCGGTCTGCTCGAGGGCGTCGGCCATACTGTTGAAGCTCGCGGCGAGCTGGCCAAGCTCATCGCCGAGATTCGTCTTGGAGATCGCCACGCGCTCGGCGTAGTGACCGGCGGCGATTCGCCCGGTCGCCGCGGCCATGCGCCGTAATGGTCGGGCGATCTGCCTTGAGACGAAGAGGCTTGCCGCGAGTGCCACCAGCGCGGCTGCCGCGGTCGCGACGTAAAGCGCCTGATACATGGCGGCGCGAAAGGCGTCTTCCAGCTCCGCGGCGACGGCTAAAATACCGGCGCGCGCCATCATCGCCCGCATGCCGGCTCCGCCCGCCATTTGAGCTTCGTGGGCGGCGAGAAACGAAGGAGCGACCGCGTCGGCCGCGACGATCAGGGTCACCGCCCCGACGACGATGACGAAAAGGTAAGAGACCAGGAGCTTGGTGCTAAGGCTGACCCGCGACCAGTGCACGGCTTTACTCCGGCCGAACGCCGAAGCGGTAACCGGCCCCGCGAACCGTCTCGACGTAGCGAGGTACCGCCGGATCGTCTTCGATCTTTTTGCGGAGATTGGCAACGTGGACGTCGACGACGTGATCGTCGTAGTACTCGTCGCCCCAGACGCGTTCGAGAAGCTGGGCTCGAGTAAAAACGTGGCCGGGATGCGCGGCCAGCGTGGCCAGCAAAGCGAACTCCCGCGCCGTTAACGGCACGACTTCACTGTGACGACTGACCTCGTGTCGACTCTCGTCGAGGACGAGGTCGCCAAAGCGCCGTGGCCGCGGAGTGTCGAGCGGGTCGGGCGTGCCCGAGCGAGGCCGCCGCAGGATCGCCTTGATCCGGGCCACCAGCTCGCGTGGACTGAACGGCTTGGTTACGTAGTCGTCGGCGCCGACCGCCAGGCCAACGATCTTATCGATCTCTTCGGACTTGGCGGTAAGCATCAGAACGTAGGCGTCGGTGAATTGGCGCAGGCGTCGGCACACCTCGATGCCGTCCAGTCCGGGGAGCATGACGTCGAGGACGATCAGGTCCGGCCGGTGAGCCTGGGCGAGCTCCAATGCCTGCTCTCCGTCGCCGGCAACCAGCACCGCGTAGCTCTCTCGCCGCAGGTAGCCGGCAACCAGCTCGACCAGGTTCTGCTCGTCGTCGACGACCAGGATCGTTGTCATTGGTGCACCGTGAGAACGTAACAAATGTATTGATTCAAGTGTACCAGGTTCCGGGCGAAGAAGATTCGCGTCGCCGTCCCCGCCATTTCGCGATTTCCCACCAGGACGGGAAGACGACCGCCGCGATGATGCAGACGAGCCAGGTGTGAGGCGTGAGCGTGGTGAGGTGCAGGCGCGTCGCGACGAACGGGACGGTCAAGCCGAGCCCCAGGAGCGCGAGCACCGCGACGGTCCAGACCAGGAAGTTGCGATTGCTCGCCAATCCGAGCTGGAAGAGCGACGTGCGCTCGGCGCGCATGTGGGCTGCCAGGACCAGGTGCCCGATCAGCCAGGTGGCGAAGGCCGCGGTCTGGGCGGCGACGAGCCCGGATCCCTGGGAGAGCGTCCAGAAGTAGGCGACCAGTACCGCGGCGGCGAGGGAGACGCCGCCGCCGAAGATGCCGACCTGCATTGCTCGGTCCAGGAAAGGACGGTGGGGATCACGTGGGGGCTGGGCCAAAACGTCCGATTCGGGAGGCTCGGCCACGAATGTCGTCGACGCGCCGAGGTCCATAAACAGCTCCATCACGATGATCTGGACCGGCACGAACGGCACCGCCAATCGCGCCAGCACTGCGATCAGTGACGTCCCGATCAACGCGACTTTGGCCGCCAGGTAGTAGCGCACCGCCTTGCGCAAGTTGGCGAAGAGGGTACGTCCGTCGCGGACGGCGACCGTCACCGTCGCAAAATTGTCGTCGGCGAGGACGAGGTCGGCCGCTTCCCGGGCCACGTCAGTGCCGATCTTTCCCATCGCGATTCCGATCGCCGCAGCGCGCAGGGCCGGCGCATCGTTCACCCCGTCGCCGGTGACCGCGACCACGTTCCCTTCGGACTCCAGGGCATGCACGATCCGGAGCTTGTGTTCCGGTGAGATTCGGGCGAAAACCGAAACGGTCACCAGGGAGTTACGAAGCGCAGTGTCCGACATACCGTCTAGCTCGCGTCCGACGACGACCTGGCGGGCGTCGATGCCCACGCGCTCGGCGATTGCCTTTGCCGTCGCCGGATGGTCGCCGGTGAGCATCAGCACCCGCACCCCGGCTCTCTGCAGCGTCGCGATTGCCGCCGGCACTTCCGGACGGGGCGGATCTGCCAGTCCGATGCAGCCAACGAAGGTCAGCGCGGTCTCGCTCGTCGCGTCGGGCGCGTCGTCGGGCGCGAGCGCGCGCTCCGCGGCCGCAAGTACCCGCAATCCCCGGGCGGCCAGCTGCTCGGCGGTGGCCAACAGAACCGCCTGGCGCGCCGCGTCGAGCGGTTTGACCTGGCCGTCGACGAGTATCTGTGAGCAGAGGGCGAGCACGGCCTCGGGGGCACCTTTGAGGGCGAGCCACGGCACGTCGTCGCGGACGTAGATCACCGACATCCGGCGGCGAGCGTGCTCGAATGGGAATTCGGCAAGCACCTGGACTGAGGCGCGTACCGCTTCGACCGACAGACCGGCCTGCTCGGCGGCGACCAGTAAGGCGACCTCGGTCGGATCGCCAAGCGTCGTCGGGTTGCCCGCCTGGTTCAGTAGCTGAGCGTCGTTGGCGAGGATTGCGATTTCGAAGAGGCGTCGCAGCGTCGGGTGCGCGCCCGTGACCGGCAACTGCTGGGTGCCGGCGGCAGTGACGATCTCGACGACGGACAGGCGATTTTCGGTCAGCGTTCCGGTCTTGTCGGTCCCAACCACCGAGACGCTGCCTAAAGTCTCGGCGGCGCGCAAACGCTTGACGACGGCGTGTCGCCGGGCGAGGCGATAGGACCCGAGACCGAGGACGATCGTGACCAGGATCGGGAGCTCTTCGGGGATGGTCGCGAACGCGAGGGTGAGACCGGTCAGCAGCGACTCCTGGAAAGGCCGGCCGGCGACCACGACGGCCAGGAGGGGGATCAGGATGCTGAAGCCGACCGCGAGCCAGAGCAGCCAACCGGCCAGCTGACGGAGATACACTTGCAGGGGAGTGCGCGACTCGCGGGTGGTCGCGCTGAGCCGCGCGATTCGTCCAAGCTCGGTCGCCGGTCCAATGGCAACGACGATACCGCGTCCCCGCCCGGTCGTGATCAGGGTACCGGCGAACGCCAGATTGCGCCGATCGGCCAATTCAGTGTCGGGTGCCATGGTGATCTCGGCTTCCTTCGCCACGGGTACCGATTCGCCGGTCAGGCTCGCTTCGTCGACCTGCAGGCCGGCGGTCTCGACGAGGCGAAGATCAGCCGGGACGCGCTCGCCCGGACTCAGCAGGACCAGATCACCGGGGACAAGCTCGCGGGCCGGAATCTCGCCGAGCTGGCCGTCTCGCACGGTCGGCACGACCGGGGCGGCCAGAGTGCGCAGGGACACGATCGCCCGTTTGGCGCGGCTCTCGTTCATAACCTCGACCGCGGCCACCAGCAGAATGACCGCGAGGATCGTCAATGCATCGCCGAGTGAGCCGAGAACAGCGTACAAGACGGCGACCACCAGGAGCAGCAGGACGAGCGGTTCGGTGAGCGATTCGACGACCTCTTCCCACCACGGCTCGACCTTCGCACGCTCCAGCGTGTTCGGACCGAGCTGGCGTGCGCGCGCGCTGGCTTCGGTTGGACTGAGGCCGACGGTCAAACTCGTGCCCAGCTCGGTCTCGATCGCGTCAATTGGCTGGGCGTACCAGCGCCGGTCAGCGGCGGGGATCGTTGGATCGGTTGCCGACATACAAAGCCTCCTGCGGGGCGACGCCAAATTCACCGGGTCGCCCTTCGGGATCGGCATCCATCGCGGGTAATTGTACCCCATCCGCCTCCTGGCTCCCGGGGCCAATTCTCAACCTCCACTCAACCAGAATCATAGACAAGAACCAACTCTGAGCGGCTGCACGGCTGAACAATCACCGTCATTGTGCAGACATTATGGCGAAGATGAAAGCCGCGGTTGAGCGGGAGGGCGGCGGATTTACCGTGTTCGGAGGCGAGGCGCTGCTGGTGCCGAAGCCGGAGCTGGAAGAGCTCTGGCGGTGGGGGTTAGAGAAGTACGGCCGCAATAGCATCCAGACGAACGGCACGCTGCAAAAGACACGGGAAGCGACGGCGCGGACCGAAGCGGCGATCGGGCGCTTGTGTCAGGAGGGGATTCCGCCGAGCCTGATCGTGACCTTGCGCCGCTGCAATGCCACGCCCGACAAGCCGCCGATCATGCACGAGTGGCTGCGCCGGATGGCGGCGCTGGGCGTGACATCAGCCCGATTGCATATCCTCGAAGCCGACAACGACTACGTGCGCAGACGTACGTGCTGTCGACCGAAGAGTACGTCAACGCGCTGGTCAGCTTTCTCGAGCTCCAGGCCGAGCTTCCGATCTTGCGGCTGGACCTGTTCAAAGACATGCGCAACATGCTGCTGGATCGGGACCGGTCCACCACCTGTCTCTGGAACGCCTGCGATCCCCACACCACTCGGGCGGTGCGTGGGGGCGAAGGGGATTGTCGATTCTTCCTGATGTGCAAGGGTCAGTTTCCGGGCACCTCGATCAGTGGGGACTGGCGCAATCGGATCGAGCACTGCGAGCTCTGACTGAAGCTCTACGAGCGACCGGAAGCGCAGCTCGTCCAGGAGGGACACGTGCCGATCTCGGTGCATTGGCGCCGCCCCCAGGTCGAGCAGGCGTTCTTGCAAAGCTGGGCGTTGGGGCGCAACACGACGATTTAGGGCACACTCGAGCAGTTGCGTAGGCAGCAGGAAAAGAATGGACAAGCGACGGGTCAGCCGACGCCGCCAACCGCGACGAGCAATCCGACTCCTGTACCGGTGTTGAACGTTGACTCGGCGGATACTCCCGCTCAGACGGACTGAGCCGACCGTTGCGCGAGACGACGCCCCATCCGGCGGCGCACTGGATCGACGTCGCGGCGGATGAGGAACGCTATCAGGTGCGTCAAGCGGAGCGACTGATCGGCGCAAGTGAGTGCTGGCTGAAAACGACTGGGCTGGTGCGTGGCGAGATCCGTCGGGCGTTAATGATGTCGCGCACCAAGCTCTTCCGGCTCCACGCCGGCGCGGCGGTACAGAGACGATGACGCCATCCAGATCGAAGAGAAACGCCCGGTTTTCGCGCTCGTTTCGGGTGGTTTCGTGCCCTTCGTGGTCCATTGTCGTCATCGTTCGGCGTCGACCTCGCTCAGTAAGGCGGGGAGCGGCAGGTCAGCCAGACTTTCGAGCCGGCGGTCGGCGTGATCGAGAGGAAGCGTGTTAGTCATCGAGTTGGGGACGACGACGCAGTAGATTCCGGCTCGCTTGGCAGCCCAGGCCCCGTTTGGCGAGTCTTCGAAGGCAATGGCGCGGTCCGCGGTTAATTCCAGGGCTTTCAGCGCCGCCAAATAAACGGCTGGATCGGGCTTGCCTCGTCCGACGTCGTCAACGCACAAAACGGCCGCGAAGTGGGAGCGCAGTCCCAGGCGGGTCAGGTGACCATCGACCCAGTCGCGTGGTGAGCTCGACGCGACCGCTAGCTTTAAGCCCAGCCCCTGGGCGTCGGCGATGTAGGCTTCGACTCCGGGCCGGATCGGTTGGGCGTGGACGAGCTCGAGGTTGCGTCGGCGGCGCCGGAGGCGAATGTCATCCCGATCGATCTGCCTTCCGACGAGGGACTCCAGGTGAGCGTACGGGTCGAACACGATCGCGTCGCTGGCCAGGCCAATGCTCGAGGCCCAGAGCTGCCGCGATAGCTGGCAGTTGTGTTCGGAGTAGATTTCGGTCCAGGCGCGAAATCCTGGTTCTTCGGTGTCGACGATCAGACCGTCGAAGTCGAAGATCAAAGCGTCGATCATCGCCTGTCGTCCCTCCTTCTTGGAAAAAGAAAACCCCCTGCCGTGACGTTGATGATCGGCAGGGGCTTCAGTTACTCGTCGGTGCTCAGACGTTCGCTAGCCCGTGCGAACCGACGCTTTCTCAAATCGCCCACCTGCCCAAAATAGAGTCAGATGTGGGCGATGCTGGATTATAGTCAAGAAAAATACGCGCACTCTCATAGCAATATTGTAGGCCGAGTCGGCGATTCGATCAATGGCCGAGCCAGAAACGATCGGCTACGACGCTGCTGCGTCCTGCTCGGCCCCGGTCGTTGACTTTTGGTTGGGCGCGGTGTTCGGGTTGGGAGAGACGAGCAGGTTGGGTGGAATGGGGGCTGGAGTGACCCGGTCGGCTGGGGATGGCACCGGCGTGGCATTGGTGGCGACCGGCCGGCTGGCGGTGGGCGCGGCGGCCTGAATCGGAGTAGCCGTCGCGGCCGCGGAACCGATCGTGGCCGGGGTTGAACGTCCGCAGGCCACGCTGAGCAAGCATAGCCCGGCAAAGGCAGTGGTCTGAATCTTCTGGATTGTTCGCATCGTGCTCCTCCAGCGGCAACGGTCGCGGGTGGTTTCGATTTCGACGTCCGTTCGCTCTCTTCTTAGTTATGGTCGAGCACGAGTAAATCCTGGCTAAGACGCTGCTAAATTCGCGTAAAATGTGTCGGTGGTGAGCGATAGAGCGGTCGGTAGGTTGTATGGCAAGGTAGCGGACCGACGTGTGTCGGCGGTCTGCCTTCAGCCCTGTTCGGCACCTCCGAAATTGCGTATAGTGGTTGTTCAATCTACACTCGTCTTCAGATACGGACAAAATATAGTGTATTATGTCAGTCGGGAGGTGGAAAGCCCGGCTGGGTGTCCGACGTTGGCGGACATCGAAACTGAGAGTGAATAGGAGAGGATCCGGTGAATCGCGAAATATTGAGTCGTCTGTTGGCGACCCGTCGTCGCCTGGTCGTCGGGGCTCTGGTGGGCGGCAGCGCATTGCTTGCTGCCTGCGGCGCGCCGCCGACCAAAGGAGCGCCGACGACTGCTCCGGCCGGTACGACAGCCCAACCATCGGCGAGCACCGGAGCGGCGCCGACCGCCGGGGCGGCGTCGGCCGTGGCGTCTGCCGCTGCCCCGACCGCGACCGCGACGGAGGTCGTCGCTCCGGCGAGTCCGCCGACGGCGTTACCGACCGCGACCCCGGTGATCAGCAACATCGGCGCGGGCCAGAAGGTGATCAACTTTTGGAATCCCTTCGGCGGACCTGACCTCGTGACGGTAACCGAGATGCTCCAACAGTTCGTCAAGGCGAATCCCGCGTACCAGGTTCACCAGGAAGCGCTGTCCCAGGCAATTCTCTATCAGAAGCTGCCCGCGGCGATCATCGCCGGCAATCCGCCGGATCTGGCGATCATTCACATTTGGGCGCTCGCCCAGTTCAGCACCCGTGGCCTGCTGCGCGACGCCAGTGACCTCTACAAGGGGAACGGCTTCGCGACTGGCGATTTCTTACCTCAGGTGATGAATCAGCTTTCCTATAAGGGGAAACTGCAAGGCGTTCCGTTCAATGCCTTCACCTGGCTTTGCTACGCCAATGCCGACGTTTGGAAAGCCGCCGGTCTCGACGCGACC
>DATLRG010000410.1:0-3770 GCA_035534795.1 Chloroflexota bacterium | reverse complement strand
CTTTTTCCCCCGTCTCCTCCATCATTTCCTGCATCACGACACACTACGTCCCAAATTCCGCTCGATCGAGGTAGCCGCCCGAATCCGTGCGACTGATGAACAGGTGCCGTGGTTGGTTGCTTCCGTCGATTGCCGCGAATTCGTGCCGCTGCCATTCCTGGCCCCGGCCGGGCCCGGGCGCGGCGGCGTCCAACAGATCGACCAGCGACCGGCCCATCCAACGGCGTGGCGCCGCGATGCCGAGCAGCTGGAGGATCGTCGGGGCCAGGTCGACGATGCCGGACGGCCGATCCGCGACGACGCCGCGCCGGAAGCCCGGCCCCACCGCGACGAGCGTGCTCCGCAGCTCGTAGGGACTGGCGCCGCCGTGGTCCGCGGCGATCGACACCGGGCTGCCGGCCGTGCCGGGCCAACCGAAGGCGTTGGCGTCGTCGGTCCAGGCCGCGGAAATCGCCACGTCCGGCGCGCGCGGGTGATCGAGCTGCAGCAAGGGGAGCGGTATTGTGCCGGCCGGTTTGCCATCGCGGGTGATCACCATCCCGTTTCCGGGCTGGGCCAGCAAGTGGCGCGCGATCGCGTCGCGTTTGGCGGTCGAATTGTCGCGCAGGTAGACGCCCGTGCGGCTCACGACAGTCTGGTCGTCTAACAGGCCAGCCTCGTCCAGCACCTGCCGGAGAGGGACAGCCGGCCGAACCGTCGCGAAGCCGTGGTCGGAGCCGACGAACAGCGCGGTCGTCGCGTCCGGACCAACGGCTGGACATCCGAGGTCCTCGAGCGTCTCGATCAGCCGGGCCAGGCGGGAGTCGTTTTCGCGTAGCGCCTGAAGCGCGGCCGGGCTGCCAATGCCGTGGGCGTGTTGCGAGACGTCGGGTTCCGACAGCCAGAGCACGGCGACGCCGGGGGCACCGGCGGCCCAGACCTCGGGGAGGAGCATGTCGCAAAAGACCCCGGTCAGCCAGTCGCAGACGCCGCTGTTCGGAACGGCCCGGGGCGGTGCCGCGCCAAATCTGGCCAGGACGTTCTCGGACAGCACCGCCGGCTGGGTCATCGCGGGGTCCCAGTGGACCAGGGCCGCGCTCCGAGGGTCGCTCGCCGGCGTGGCGCGGTGGTTCAAGAGATAGGCGTTGCCGGAGGACCCGGCGCTGGCGACGACGTAGCGAGCGCGGGCCTCGCGGAGCACCTCGCCCAGGCTCGGAACGCCCAGCAGCTGGCCTTCGGTCGCGCGATCGAGTGCCATCAAGTGCGCGGCGTCCCCGGTCGAAAACGGAGACCGCGGATCTACCGCCGGATGGAACATCTCGTTGGCGACGATGCCGTGCGCCGTCGGCCAGGAACCGGTGGCGAAGCTCGCGGTGTTGACCCGCGTTTCCGACGGAAACGTCGCGTGCATGCGCGAGAACGTCACGCCCTGCTCGGCCAGCTTGGTCAGGGTGGGCGTCCGTTCCGATGAGACGAGGTCCGG
The DNA here is from genome assembly GCA_035534795.1 of Chloroflexota bacterium. Lineage (GTDB taxonomy): Bacteria > Chloroflexota > UBA6077 > FW602-bin22 > CADDYW01 > JAJPKB01. Next base: position 2,308 of record DATLRG010000410.1, on the reverse strand, counting down.
GCGCAGGCCATCCCAGATGACCACGATCGCCCGTGAGGGACGGGAAACAACGGGACCCTGATTGACCATAATCGATCCTATCTCTGCAACTTTCCGTTACCCTTGCTCGGAGCCGCTCTCAGGACGGTAGGAGGTCTGGCGCGGCGGCGCCACACCGACGCAGGTCGGCGACGTTGCGGGTATAGACGGGACAACCCTCGCGAACCGCGCGCGCCGCGAGATATGCATCGGTAAATCCGACTGGCTCTGCGGCCCAGAGGCGCACGGCCTCGGTCAGCAACTCCTTCTCGGCGATGACGCCATTCCACGAGATGATCGAGATCAGGTACTGAGCCACGTCGCTGCGGGTCATGCTCTTGACGAAGCGGGGCAAGACGTAGGTCAACTCGTGAACGACGACGGCATCGAGAATGGCCTCGGCCCGGCCGTCAGCCAGCGCTCGCAGGTGCTGCTGGCAGTGCTCGGCGTGCTGGTCGTGGCTGAGCGCATGGATGAACACATTGGTGTCGATGAGACCCTCATTCACCTTGGTTGGCCTGTTCTGAGACTTTTCGGATGATCTCCTCGGCCGCTTGCGCCTCCCCTTCCACGAGCAAGCGCGGCAGATCGACCGTCTGGTCGGAATGGTACCGTTCTAGGATTTCGTCGAGGGTGAGGGTGGGGATCACCTCCACAAGGAACTTTCCCACTCCGACGGGCTCAATGCGCACCAGGTTACCCGGAGCGAGGGAGACCCGTTCGCGGATCTCGCGCGGGATCGTAATCTGACCCCGAGCCAGGACCTTCGCCAGAGCCACTGCTTCCTCCTCGGTTCAAGCGATCACACAACTGATCCTACATCGAAAAACGAGCAACGTCAACGATTCGCGTTTTGTATGTGAAGGCGTTCGTTGCATACCGCTGGAAAGTCATAATTATAGTGGGCCCACGTGCGCGGGGTCGAAGAGCCGGTCGAGGCTCCGCAGGAGCGTGGCCCGGGTCACCGGCTTCGCCAGGAAGTCGGCGGCGCCCAGCGAGAGGGCTAGCTCGCGATCCGGGAGGACCGAGCAGATCACGACCGGGACGTCCGCCGTCCGCCGATCGCTCTGCAAGGCGGCCTGAATCTCCCAGCCATCGCGCGTTGGCATCACCACGTCCAGGATGATCGCGTCGGGCGGACTTTCTCGCACGACGCCGAGCGCGCGGTTCGCGGTTCGGACCTGCGTCAGGTGGTACCGAGTCTTCGCGAGCATGCGCCCGAACAGCTCGCCCACGTCCGGATTATCGTCGATGAGCAGAACGGTCCGCATCACGCCGACCGGCAAACGCAAGAATAGCGAGGAAGGCGGTTGGTGGCCGCCGACCTCTGCGATCGTCGCGCCCTGGAGTTGGGCGAGCCGCTTCGCGGCGGTGAGGAGCATCGCGTCCTCGCTGGCCAGGGGCGAGATGTCAGCGGCCGCGCTCGCTGGTCCTTCCCAGTCGGCCGTCAGCGTGACCGCGCCACCGGTCTGCGCTCCTCGAAGCGAGATGGCGATCTCCGGCCCGTCTCCGTGCGTCTGGGCGACTCGCACCAGATAGAGAAGCAGATTGAGCAGAATCTGGCGCAGGGCAACCCGGTTCACTCGGACCGGCGATAGTCCGCCCGGCAGCTCGATCCGAAGCTCACCTCGGTGCGCGGAGGCGAAGCGGCCGAAGGTCTCGCGGACGCTCGCGACGACGTCCGCGACGTCGACCGCGCCATCGGGCTGCTGGCGCCCGACAGTGGCGAGCTCCGCTTCCCACCATGGGCTGGTGCGTCGAGGCGGCGAGTCACGCCCGTGGGGCGGCGCGACAGCCTCGTTCGACGGGGGCACGACCGGGCTCGTGCGCGCGGGCACAGCGCCCGCATTGGCGCACAACAGGTTCGCCAGGACCTGCAGCCCATCCTGATGGACCCGCGCTGCCTGACGCAGGCTGATGCCCAGGTCTTCGGCGATCGACGCGTGGCTCTGGCACTCGACGTAGCGCAAGTACAGGTAACGGTAGCAACGCCAGCCGTGCGATTGCAGTGGGGCCGGATCGAGTGGCTTCAGCCGCTCGACGGTGGCTACTACAAGATCGTACAGGGCCTTGGCCGACTTCGGCGCCCCGCGTTCACCCAGCTCGGCCGCCAGGGGAGTCGCCGCGAGGGCCGGGGGATCGTAGAGGGAGAGCAACGCCGCGCGCACGATCTCGCTCGCAGGACCGCGCTCAATCATCTCGACACTACCCGCCCCGTCTGCCCCGCGTTATGATAACACGCGGGCGGATACGATACATGGGATCGTCAGCGGGTGTCTGTGCTGGGTCC
>DATLRG010000409.1:0-3084 GCA_035534795.1 Chloroflexota bacterium | reverse complement strand
CGGTCAGTCTCCTCAGAATCTCACGCAGGAGCCGCGGGTAGAGGTGCCTGCCCCGGAAGAGCGGGCTGGTCGCACAGTCCCAGACGTACGCGTCGCCAGGCGCGGGAGCGAACCAGCCGGACAGTTCTCGCAACCACTCGGCGCCGGCTGACACCCAGCAGGTCGTCGCGATCTGCCCGTCCTCGACGAGACGAACGCAGTGAGAGCCCCGTGTCAGTCGTTCGGCCACCTCCGTCCGCGTCATGCTCGCCCCTTCCGACACGGCGATAATTTCCTCTGGGCCTGCTCCAGCGCCGAATTCCTGAACCACGCGACGCTGGCTCGCTCCCAACACGCGTCCCGGGTCGGGTCGCCCCCCGTCATCCTGAGACGTTCCCGCCTCTCGCCGCCCTCCGGTTTCCGAGTGTGCCTGTCTCGCCGCCCCGGCTGACTCCTGACTCTCGCCCCCTGACTCCTCCGCCAGATCGATCGCCCAGAAGAGCACCACTGACCAGCGCGGCTTGAGCCACTCCGGAAAAACGTTGAACACCTGAACGCTCACCCCCTTTCCAGAGGATAGAGCTACCTGTGCAAAAAGCGGGCACGGCTGACCTGGATCAGACGCTCGGCCGCCTCCCAGTTATGCCAGCCGGTCACCTGAGTCTTTTTCCGCTCGAGCGTCTTATAGGTCGTGAAAAAGTATTCGATCTCGGCGAGCCAGTTGGGCGAGAGATCGGCGACGTCGACGATGTCGTGGAACCGGGGATCACCCTCGGGAACGGTCAGCAGCTTGTCGTCCGTTCCCTTCTCGTCGCGCATCGCCAGCACTCCAATCGGGCGCGCGGGAACGATGCAACCGGGGAAAGTTGGCTCGTTCACCACCACCAGGGCATCGAGCGGGTCGCCGTCGACCGCGAGCGTGTCGGGGACGAAGCCGTAATCAGTCGGGTAGTGGACGGACGCGAAGAGGACCCGGTCCAGGCGGAACCTCCCCGTCGCCGGGTCATACTCGTACTTGTTCCGACTGCCCCGAGGGATTTCGACCATCACCGCGACCGGCCCCAGTCTCATGCGGGTCCTCCTGGTCTGCTGTCATCTCTCGCCACGCGTTACGCTGCTTCTGGCCGGCGCGGCACCAGCGTCGGCGGAGGCTTCGGGTCAGCCGGCGACGAAGGTTCCACGCCGGGGCCAGCCAGCGGTTCTTCGCCGTCGAGCACGTGCCTCAAGCTTTCTCCCTGTAGAGTCTCATGGTGCATCAGCGTCTGCGCGGTCCGGTCGAGGACGCGCCGGCGCTCGTCGAGCACCTTTCGCGCGCGGGCCAGCGCATCGTTGACGAGACGGCGGACCTCCTGGTCTACCTGCGCGGCGGTCTCGTCGCTGATCTGGCGCTCCCCCGTCTCCCGGGTGTGCCCCCCGTACCCCTCGAACCGTCCCAGGACCACTGGCCCGAGCACTCCGCTCATGCCAAAGGCACAGACCATCCGTCGAGCGGTGTCCGTGGCCTGCTCCAGGTCGCTGCCGGGGCCGGTCGTCGTCTCGCCGAGCACGAGGTCCTCGGCGGCCATTCCCCCCAGGATGAAGGTCAGGCTGTCCATGAGTTGCGAGCGGGTCCAGAGCTGCCGGTCGCCAATCGTCAGCAGGCGCGTGTGGCCGCCGGACACGCCACGGGGCACGATCGTGATCTTGTGGACGGCATCGACGGATTGCAGCGAGTGCGCGACGAGAGCATGACCCGACTCGTGATAGGCGGTGATCTCCTTTTCTCGCGGGCTGATCAGCCGGCCGCGCCGCGCTGGCCCGGCTAGTACGCGGTCCACCGCCTCCTCGAGGTCTTCGTCGGTGATCACCTGGCGGCCATCGCGCGCGGCCAGGATGGCGCCTTCATTCATCATGTTCTCGAGGTCGGCGCCACAGAACCCGGGGGTTTCACGCGCCAATCGATCCAGGTCGACGTCCGGCGCGAGCGGCTTGTTCTTCGTGTGGATCCGAATGATCGAGCGCCGGCCGTTCAAGTCCGGCGAGTCGAGGACAACGCGCCGATCGAACCGGCCGGGTCGCAGCAGCGCGGGATCGAGCACGTCCGGACGGTTGGTCGCGGCAATCACCACGACGTTGGTCTGCTTGTCGAATCCATCCATCTCGACGAGAATCTGGTTCAGCGTCTGCTCGCGCTCGTCGTGCCCGCCGCCGATGCCAAATCCCCGCTGCCGCCCGACCGCGTCGATCTCGTCGACGAACACGATGCACGGGGCGTTTCGCTTGGCCTGATCGAACAGGTCGCGGACACGGCTTGCCCCGACGCCCACGAACAGCTCGACAAACTCGGAGCCGCTGATGCTGAAGAACGGCACTCCCGCCTCGCCGGCGACGGCTCGTGCCAGCAACGTCTTGCCGGTTCCCGGAGGCCCGATCAGGAGGACGCCCTTTGGAATGCGCGCACCGACGATCGTGAAGCGGCTGGGCGAGCGCAGAAAGTCGACGACCTCCCGTAACTCCTGCTGCGCCTCGTCCACTCCCGCGGCATCGTCAAACCGCACCTTGGGCCGGTCCGCGACGATCTTGCGTGCTCGGCTCTTCAGAAATGAGAGCGTCTGGTCTCCTCCGCCCTGGACTGGCGTCTGCCGCGACGTCAGCAGGATTGCCCCCACGATCAGCACGATCGGCAGGAGCCAGATCAGCGCCCCGAGCGATGCCCAGAACGGCTGCGACGCCACCTGAACGGACACGTCGGCAAGCTGCGCCGCGGTGACTCCCTCGGCGCGGAGAGTATCGAGGAGTGTCGCGCCCGTCTCGATCTGTGTCTGCGCGGCCGTGCCGTCGACGAACTGGACCAGCACGGTGTCACCCTGCACCGTGAGGCTGCGCACATCCCCGCGTTGGACGTCCAGGGCGACCTGGCTGATCGGGAGCTGGGGGTTGCCGCTGGGCAGCGACTGCGGAAGCATGAAGATCACCAACAACAGCGGCACGCCCAACAGCAGCACCCACACCAAGATGTCGCGCAAGCCGCGTCCCTTGCCGTTTTCATCCATGTCATCCTCACGTCAGTCCGGTTGCTTCCTGGTCCGTGCCCCAGAAGCGGTTCGCAAGTCCCGTCTCGCGCTC
>DATLRG010000408.1:0-9789 GCA_035534795.1 Chloroflexota bacterium | reverse complement strand
CCCCCCCCCCCCCCCGCCCGGGGCCAATCCCCAACCCCTCGATGCTTTACCTGCTTCGCGACGACTTTCTCGGTGAGGAGCGGCTCACCGCGCTCCGCTCGAGCCTCGGGTCGGCGGATGCCCAGAGTCTGAATACGACGACTCTGGACGGGCAGCTGCTGACCCTGGCCGAGCTCCGCGCCGCTGCTGAAGCGCTGCCGTTTCTGGGCGACCGCCGGCTGGTGGTCGTCCGCAGACTGTTCGGAAAGCCGGAGCGCGCCGACAATGGCGGCGACGGCGCTGCCGCGCGACGCGGCGGTCGGTCAGACGGCGAGCGCGAGCAAGAATTTCTGACCTACTTCGCCACGATTCCGTCGACGACCGACCTCGTCCTGATCGAGGATCGCGAGCTCAACGCGACTCACCCGGTCGCCAAAGCCATCTCCAGGCTGGGCGGACAGGTCCATCTGGAGGCGATGCCCCGCTGGGAGGAGCTCGCTCGGTGGATCGAGCAGCGTGTTCGCGACAAAGGGGGGCGGATCGACCAGGGAGCCGCTCACGATCTTTCCGCGCTGCCGATCGGCGACCTGCGGCGCCTGGACTCCTATCTGGAGGTCCTGGTGACGTACGCGGCCGGCCAGGCCATCACGAGCGCCGAGGTGCGGCTGCTGGTACCGCAGAGCCACGAGTCCAACGTCTTCAATCTCGTGGACGCGGTCGGGGCACGCGATCGTCGGGCCGCGCTCGAGGCCTACCGCCGGTTGCTCGCCGACAACGTCTCGCCCGTGTACTTGCTGGTCATGCTCACACGGCAGGTGCGCCTCTTGCTGCTCACGCACGAAGCGCTCGGGAATCGCGAGGACGTCGCAGCAGCATTGAAGCTGCACCCGCGCGTCGCGCAAAAGCTCGCCCAGCAGGCGCGCAACTTTGGAGTCGAGCGCTGCCTGGATGCCTTCCAGAAACTCGCCGCGGCCGATCAGTCCATCAAGACCGGCGACGCCGACGAGGAGCTCGCCCTGGAACTACTGGTGATCGAGCTCACCGAACGGTGACGGGCGCTCACCTCATCTGGCGAATCAGGCAGACGACTTCGCCCTGCACTTTGACCTGATCCGGTCTCACGTAGATCGGCTGCATCGACGAATTGGCCGGCTGCAGGCGGATCTGGTCTCGCTCGCGGTAGAAGCGCTTCAGCGTGACCTGCCCCTCGGTGCCGGGTCCATCAACCAGCAGCGCAACCACGATCGCACCGTTTTCGGCGGTGTCTCGCGGGCGGATGATCACCAGGTCGCCGTCGGCGATCAGGTCTTCGATCATCGACTGCCCACGCACGCGCAAGGCGTAGACGCCCTCGGTGGGCACTAGATCTTGAGTCAGGGTCACGCGTTCGGTGCGATCTTCGATCGCCTCGATCGGGGCGCCGGCAGCGATCTGGCCAAGCACCGGCACGCTGATGCGCTCGGGCAGGCGCTCGCCGTCGTTGTCAAGCACCTCGATGCCCCGCGAGATGTCTGGATCGCGGCGGATGAACCCACGCTTCGCCAGCACGCGCAGGTTGTAATCGACGACGGACGTCGACGTGATGCCTACCCCATCGCCAATTTCTCGGACCGATGGGGGATAGGTGTGCTCGCGTACGTACCAGCGAATGAATTCCAGGATCTGGCGTTGACGGGTCGACAAGCGACGAGATTCCACGTCCCGAACCCTCCTCTCGGTGCTTCCGAACAGCAGTTCGGGGGTCATTCTATCATTACGCCAGAAAGCGTGTCAATGGCGAGCCGCGGATTGGGATCGCGAGCCAGGGGTAAGGAGGACGCGAGGCCGCCGCGTCTCCCGATCACGCCTCTTTCGTCACTGGTCACATCTGGTTCCGCGGCCCGGGGACTAGCGCCGGCGGGGCGCGCCGAGGCGGCGGAGAACTTCGTCGTTGGGAAGCAGCTCGGTCAGGCGCTTCCACAGGCGCTTCTCGTCCCCGGACAGCGACGGGAGCTTCTCGGCCACGTCGCGAATCCAGCGGCAATCCGCGTAATGGCCCTTCCGGCAGTGCCAGCACGCCAGCGACTCGGGATCGCGCTCGGTGCCCCCACAGATCGGGCACTCCGGCGGGTCCATGAGGCCGCGTGGCCAGCGCTCAGTCGTCGTTTGCAAGTGGATCATCCTCACGATAGTGAGTCCACGGGGAGAAGGACCGGGAGGTGCGTACGGAGCAAAACGTACAACGTAAAACGCAAGGCCGGTGCGCCGACATGACCATCGTTTGCGTTTGGCGAATTGCTCCGTATGCACATCCCGATCGTTCTCACCGCGGCTTTACTCCAAGTCGTCGGCTTGTACTGTATTGTAGCGCGTTCTCGGCTCGATCGGTCAAGACCCGCGTGCATCCTCGGGCGGGGCGTTACCCGTCCGTGACGCTCGTTCTCGGCGCAAGAGATCGGAAACACGCGCCTGCAGAATCTGGAGGCGCCGGGTGTGATCTTTCTCGTCCTCGGGCGTCTCCACGGCCGCCAGCGCAGCGCTGGTCGCCTCGGCCAGCGCCCCCAGCTCGGCGACGGACAAGTCGACCACGAGACCGCGCTTGACGAAGTGAAGCGATACGCCGCTATTCTGGTTCGCCTGCCACAGCGAGACGCCATCGCCGTTGGCGAGCAAGCGGCCGGTAAATATCATCCGATCAACTGCCTTTCCGTTCGTTCGCTGAAGCACTTGCGTTCGGCGTCATTCTTTGCTATATTCTACTATACAGACGAGTGTAGCTCAGTTGGTAGAGCAGCGGTCTCCAAAACCGCTTGTCGGGGGTTCGAGTCCCTCCACTCGTGCCAGGAATGCCGCACCGGGGAAGGCGATACGCCAACAATGGTGCGGCTTTTGCTTTGCCCTCTCGCCTGCTGCCGGCCACATTTGGGCCACGCATCGTACAGAATATTGACACTGCGCCGAAACCGGCCCAGAATGTCCTCGTGAACAGTGGTCAGGGGGGAGTGTGCGGCGCGGTCCTTGCCGAAGTCGCGCGGAGGAAGGGGCATGGCGATGACGGACGACGAACTGATCGCCCGCGAGATCGAGGACGATTGGTACCATCCAGGGCCGGCCGATGTCCGGCTACGCCGCTCGGGGGTCCACGTGTGGGCCATCATCGGCTTTTACCTGGGGGCCGGTGGCCTGGACAAGGCAACCGTCGCGCAGGACTACGAGATACCCGTGGAAGAGATCGAAGCGTGCCTGGCGTACTACCGTCGGCATCGCGCTGAGATCGATGCCCGCCTTGCTGCCAACAGTCCGGCGCTCGTTGGCTGATGCGTGCCGGATCGCTTTTACCTGGATAACGATGTCCCGTTTCGTCACCCACAACCGCAAGGACTATTTGCTTCTGCACGACGCCTGGCGCGGCTCGGCGGCGGCGTGGGCGATCCGGGCCCGGCACGCCGGCATCCTCTGCCTCCCGCACAACCAGCAGCCCCACGAGTTGTTTCCGGCGATCGACGTGTTTCTTCGCGCGGGCTTTCCGGTCGCGAACGCGATCCATACCTACGATCTCGCCGCGAGCTGGGTCCGCCAGCCATACCAACCGTAACCAGGCGTCATTTGGCTTTCCTTCTTTTAGTGCGCGTGCCGGTAGTGCTCGGCAAGCAGATCGGCGCCGAAGTCACCCTCCGGGTCCCGCCAGACCGCATGGATGTGGTTGGCGTCGTTCTGCGTGTCGTCGTACTCGATCAGGAGATGCGGTCCCTGGACCCGATAGTAGTGCGGCTGTCGACGCTCGCTCCCTCCCGCCCAGGCGAAGTGCATCGCTTCCAGCGTCGGACCGGTCAGTCGCGCGGCGTGGACCTCCGCGAGATCCTCGGGGAGGCGGTCGACGTACTGTCGAATCAGGGCGGTGAGCAGCGCACGCTGTTCTGTCGTCATCCGAGTCGCGGGCAGTCCTTTCGGCGTCTTCTCGTACCGGAGGGCAGACCGGTGATCGTCTGAGGCCGTCGGCGCGCTCCGCCGCTGGTCGTCGACGCCGAGGAAGGCCATGACCGCTGCCTCGGGAATTGTGCGCCCAAACAACTGCGCGGTCGCTCGCGGCAGCGCGCCGACCTCGACCACCGGACGGTTGGACTGAACGATGTCGGTCGGCGCCGCCGGCGCGAGGACGGCGCGGGCCAGTTGATCTGGATCGAGCGCTCGCAGCAGCTCACGGCCGAGATCTTCTTCGCCCGCCAGCGGACGGAGAACGCCCGGTCCCACCAATCGCGACTCGGCGGGATTCGCTCCGAAGAACAATGGGGTGGGCGACGCGATCCGGCCGTCGACGATTGTGTACGAGACTGACAGGTGGTGGCCGCCGAGCCTCCAGCCCCAGGACTTGCTGCCCGGCTCGCCGAAGACGCTCACGAAGTAGAGTTGGGGGTCGCGCCCTCGGTTGGGCTGGGCGCGTCCCGGATAGCTCGCGCGCCAGCCCTCGACGGCGTCGAGCACGTTCTCGAGCCCCATGATCGTGGCGGCCGTGGCGTAGCCCGGAGCGCTCAGGCCACTGGCGACGAGTCGGTGCGCCAGGCGTTGCTGCACCGGGTCCATCTCCGCGAAGGGAAGACCTCCGCGCTCGGTGGGCGTGTAATACCAGAGAGTGCGCTCCTCGTCCACGGGAAAATCGTACGCTGCCTTGGCACGCTGATCGGCCGCGAGCGATGCCAGCCAACTGGCCGCTGCCTCCGCAATGCGCTCGACCAGACCGTCTATCCTACCGACGCTGCCCTGGTTGTCTCTCGACTCCGTCATCGGCGGCTCCTCACTTCTTCACTTCAGTCGCCAACGCGGGCGATCAGCCGAGCGTTCCCGCGCCGCAGTCGAAGTATAGCACCTCCCTCGAACGGAATGTCTCCCAGGTTTGCGAAAAATGTGGTAGCTGAGTATAATGATGGGAGCGGCCTACGGAGCAGTCGCCCCTGCCCGGCGTGTTGCCGCGGTCGGTCGAAAGCCGACTGAAGGGGACGTACCGATGCGCGGGGCCGCGAACGAAACTGGACATCAGTTGGTCTCAGCAACCAGGAGGAATCCGTGAAACTCGATCATCGTCTCTCGCGTCGCGCGGCCCTCGCCGCTGTCGGCGGCCTCGCCGCCATCTCGCTGCTCGCGGCCTGCTCGTCGGCCGCCGCACCGCCTCCGACCGCCGCGGCGCCCGCGGTGACGACGCCGACCGCGGCCACTCCCTCGACGGCGACGACTCCGGTCGTGACGTCGACCGTGGCCGCCAGCCCGGCCGCGACTCCGTCGGCAGCCATGACCCCCGCCGTCAGTCCATCACCGTCCCCCACCGCCGCTATGGCCGCGGCGACGGCGACGACGACTCCGAGCGCGGGAACCACTCCCACGGCAACGCCGTAGTCGACGACAGCCTCCTGCACGTCGTCACTCTTCCAGACCCCGACACACCAAATCCTGTTCCCCGTCACCCACTCCCTACTCCGCCGGCCCGAACGCGGCGAGCACGCACTGCCAGCAGACCGGATCGTGCGGCAACGCCCCGTGCCCGAGAATGCTCTCGATGTACGGGGCGTTGGACCGGCGCCGCGGTCGAAGGACGAACGCCGACGGCTCGGGTCCAACGGCCGGCAGGAGTGCATCCTCCGGCGTCACGACGGCGTCGCCTTCCGCGGCCAGGGTAACGACGCGAATCCCCGCGGCGCGCAACCGCGCGGCGCTCCGACGGACCCGCGACTTTTCGTCCTCGTCCGCTGCCCGCCGCGCGAGGTCGGCGCCGGCCGGGCCGGCGGCCATCGCACCGAACAGATCGATCCCATCGAGGTCCGAACCCAGCAGCGGGCTGGCTAACGTGACGATCGCACCGAGGTCACGCGCCCAGGTCGGGTCTGCCTGGACGAGCGCAGCCGCCGCATCGAACAGCACGACGCCGCCGAGACTCCAGCCCAGCAGGTGCAGCCGCGTCGCCCCTTCGCGGCGGATCCACTGGAGGCTCCGCGCGACCGTTCCGCTCGCGACCGCGAGCGGTGCGCTGGCGTCCTCCTGGGTGTACGGAAGCGGCGCGCCATCGCTGCCCACGCGGTAGCTCGTCTCGAGGAAATCGGCGCGATCGTAGGCGCCGGCCGCCGAGAGGTAGCGAATGATGCCGTCGAACACCTCCCAGACGCGCCCCGATTCACTTCCCGCCCCGGCCAGGCAAACGACTCGTGGATGAGTCATCACCATCCCTCCGGCTCTTCGCGATTCTATCTTGACTCCGACTCACACCGTAGTATAGTCACCTTCGTCTCTGCCACGCACGGGCAGAGCATGTTCCGAGGATCTGGGCTGGTGATGGAAGCGGCGTCGGTCGGGATTCGCGCTCAAACCCTACAGAATCTGCGGTCGGTCGCGTCCGCGGGTAGCGCGCCGGACCCGCGGGCGCTCGCGCGCGTGATCGTCGACCACCTCCGCGGACGCTTCGCGGTCGATCGCGCCGCGCTCGCGTTCTGGGATGCCTCGGTCGGCAAGCTCCAGCCGTTGGCAGAGAGCGCCACCGGCGCGCCAAGGTCGGTCCCGCCGACCAGCACGGATCAGAGGCTGCTCGAGCTCGCCTTCACCCGCCGTGAGCCAGTCGTCGTCGACGACTATCCATCCTGGGAGCACGCCCAGCCGGCCGTGCGTCGAGCCGGGTTGGTGTCGGCCGTCGCGGTCCCCCTGTGCGCGGGCGACCGCGCCCTCGGCGCCCTCTCGCTCCAAAGCTTGGTCCGCCGACCATTCAGCTCGGCCGAGGTCCAACTCCTCTCGTTGATTGGCGCCCAGCTCGGGCTCGTCCTCGATGCCGGCCGACTCTTCGCGGAGGCGGAGCGCCGCCAGCAGGAGGCCGAGGCGCTCGCCGCGGCGCTGGCCAGGTCAGAGCAACAGCTCCGGTCCCTCTACGAGGCGATTGCCTGCGGCATCCTGGTACGCGATCGATCGGGCAAGATCGTCCACGCCAATGCCGCGGCCGAAGAGATTCTCGGTCTGACTGCCGCGCGGATGATCGGGCGCATGTCAGACGATCTGTGGGCGGCCGTGGCCGAGGACGGCGACATCCTGGCGGCAGCGGACCGACCGGGCATGGTGGCCCTACGAACCGGCTCGTCAGTTCAGAGCTTCACCATGGGCGTGGATCGGCCAAACGTCCCACGACGGTGGCTGCAGATAACGTCCGTGCCGGTCCGGGGACCAGACGGGCAGCCATCCGAGATCGTCTCGAGCTTTATCGACGTCACCGCGCGCAAGGAGGCCGAACGCCAGCTCCAGACCCTGTCCCAGACTGAGAAGTTGCGTGCCCTCGGCCAGATGGCCAGCGGCGTCGCCCACGATCTCAACCAGTACCTGGGGCTGATCGCCGGCCACGGCGAACTCGCCCTCTACTCTCTGAGCCACGGCGAGCCAGACCTCGATCGCTTGCGCGAGTCCCTCGAAACCATCGTCAACGCGGCGACGACCGGCGCCCAAACCATCAAGCGCTTGCTCGCGTTCGCGCGTCCGACGCGTCACGCGCGGCTGACTCGCTTCACACTCAGCAGCTTGCTCGACGACGTCGTCCGCTTGACCGCGCCAACCTGGCGCGACGCCACCGTGGCCGAGGGGCGCCAGATCTGCCTGGACGTAGACGCCGAAGGAGACACCACCATCGAAGGATCGCCGGAGGATGTGCGCGAGGCATTCACGAATCTCCTCTTCAACGCCGTCGACGCTCTTCCCAGCGGCGGCAGGATCCGTCTCACCGCGCGCCGACGCGGCGAGACCGTCGAATCAGAGGTCACGGATACCGGCATCGGGATCGAAGAGAGCGTGCGGCCCCACATCTTCGAGCCGTTCTTCACGACGAAAGGCGAGCGAGGCACCGGCCTGGGCCTCGCCGTGGTCTTCGGGGTCGTCGAGCAGCATCGGGGCCAGATCAGCCTGGATACGGTCCCGGGCCGCGGCACCACGTTCCGTCTGACCTTTCCCGCCGCGCCTGGCGTGGGCGCTCCGACCGAAGCAGCTCCGCCGGCGGTCGAAGTCCGCCCGCTGCGTATCCTCGCGGTCGACGACGAGCCGGCGCTCGCAAAGATGATCGCGCTGATGCTCGGCACGGATGGCCATACCGTGGCGATCGCGTACAGCGCGGCCGAGGCGCTGCAAATCCTGGAGACAACACCGTGCGATCTGGTGATCTCGGACGTGGGGATGGGGCCGGGGCCAAACGGATGGGAGCTCGGGGAGACCGTTCGTCGACGATTCCCAGCGACTCGGTTCTACCTGGCCACCGGTTGGGGAGACCAGATCGACCCGGCGCAGGCGAAGCTCCGTGGCGTGCATGGAATCATCGCCAAGCCCTACCGGATCGCCGACCTCCAGCGTGCCGTCGTGGACCGGTAAGGTGCGCATCGCGATCGTCGGCAATTTTGGACTCTATCGGAAGGCCACGATGGCATCCCGCGCGGTCCCGATCGCGCAAGAGCTCGCCAATCGTGGGCATGCGCTGACGCTGGTGCTGCCGGCCGAGGCGGCCGAGGCGGCCGACGGCCCGGTCTCCGCCTCGGCCGACTCGCCGCGGCTGGTGTCGGTTGCCGGGCGGCTGCCAATCCCACTGCTGGGCCATCTCGTGTTCGGCGCACGGCTCAGCTGGCAAGCGCTGCGTTTCCGCCCCGACGTGCTTTACGCGTTCAAGCCGAAAGCGTACGCCGGCCTGGCGCTGCTGCTGTTCTGGGTCCTTCGCCGCCTCGGGTTGGTCCACGCGCTGCTAGCCCTCGACACCGACGACTGGGAAGGCGAGGGGGGTTGGGCTGATCGCGAGCCCGGTCCATGGTGGCTACGGCAGCTCGTCATCTGGCAGGAGCGCTGGTGCATGGAGCACGCCGACGTGGTAACGGTGGCCAGTCGCGAGCTCGAAAGACTGGCCACCGCGCCCAGGTCGGGAGTCACGAGTCAGGAGGCAGCAGGGGAGGATGGCGACGCCGGCGTCCTTCGCCCCGGCGCTGAACGCGCCGCATCAGACCCGGTCGAGACGGGACGACGAAGGGTTGTCTATGCGCCGAACGCGGCTTCGCCATCGTCGCCGGGCTGGAATCCTGGCGACGGACATGCCGCGCGCGCCACGCTCGGACTGGCCGACACGCCGCTGGTGCTGGCCTACACCCGCTTCGTCGAGTTCGATCCCCGTCGTCTGGTGGACCTGTTGACCAGGATTCGCGTGGACGTTCCGCTCGCGCACCTGCTGGTCGTCGGCCAAGGGCTGCGCGGCGAGGAACAAATTTTTGCCGGCCTCGTTCAGAAGCGCGGTCTCGCCGCCGCCGTCCACGCGATCGGGTGGGTCCAGCCCCAAGACCTGCCAGCCTTCTTCGCCGCCGCCGACGTCGCCGCGTATCTGCTCGACGACACCTTGCTCAATCGGACCAAGTGCCCGATGAAGCTGGTCGACTTGCTGCTGGCGGGCGTCGCGGTCGTGGCCGACGACGTCGGCCAGGCCCGGGAATACGTCGTCGACTGTCGAACCGGTTACCTGATCCCGGCCGGCAACGTGGACGCCATGGCCGAGCGCATCGCCTCGCTGCTGCGGGATCCCTGCGCTCGCCACACCCTTGGCCACGCAGCGCGTGCCAGCATGCTCGCCCACTGGACCTGGCACGAGCAGGCAACCAGGATCGCCGCCGCGTTCGAGCGAGGATTGGGCGGCAGGGGTTAGCGGGAGTCTGAAACGTGTCCGTTGATGAGAGATTTGCTGCGCAAATCTCTCATCAACGGACACGTTTCAGACCCCCGCTAACCCCTGCCGCCCAATCCTCGCTCGAACGCGGCGGCGATCCTGGTTGCCTGCTCGTGCCAGGTCCAGTG
>DATLRG010000407.1:0-10978 GCA_035534795.1 Chloroflexota bacterium | reverse complement strand
CCAGCCATGGTGAAGGCGGCGATCTCCGGACGCAGGAGGAGCCCGAAGAGTGGGTAAAAGGCCCCACCGGCAATCGGAAAGGCGATGACGTTGTAGCCGGCAGCGTACCAGAGGTTCTCGATCATCTTGCGGCGGGTCGCCTTGCTGATGGCGATGACCGTGGCGACATCCAGAGGGTCGCTCCGCATCAGCACGACGTCTGCTGACTCCATTGCCACGTCGGTTCCCGCGCCGATCGCGATCCCGACGTCCGCCTGGACGAGCGCGGGGGCGTCGTTGATCCCATCGCCGACCATGCCGACCAGCTTCCCTTCGCGTTGAACCTCTCGCACCTTGTCGACCTTCTGCGCCGGCAGGACCTCCGCGAAGACCTGCTCGATCCCGAGATCCGCGGCGATGCGGCGGGCCGTGGCCCAGTTATCGCCGGTCAACATGAAGACCGTGATGCCCAGCTCCTTGAGGCGCTGGATCGCCTCGCGCGCGGTCGGACGGAGCGCATCCGCCACGCCCATCACCCCGAGGAGCTGCTCGCCACGCGCGACGTAGATCACGGTCACGCCCTGGCTCGCGAGCGCTTCTGACGATCCCACCAAACCGTCCAGGTTGACCCGATTTGCATCCATCAGCCGGCGGTTGCCGGTGAGAACTGTTTGCCCGTCGACGCGCGCCCGAATGCCGAACCCCGAAACGGCCTCGAAGCCACTGATCATGGGAAGCTTTTGTCCCTCAGCACGCTTCAAAACTGCCTTCGCGAGGGGGTGCTCGGAGCCTCGCTCCATGGCGGCCGCCAGCGTGACCACGTCGTTCGGATTGACCCCCGGGGCCGGGATGCCCTCCACTACTTCTGGCTCCCCCTTGGTGAGCGTTCCGGTCTTGTCCAGGATCACCGTCTGGAGCCGCGCCGAGTCCTCCAAGGCGACGGCGTTCTTGAAGAGGATGCCGCGTTGGGCGCCCATGCTCGTCGCGATCTGCACGACCATGGGGGTCGCCAGGCCCAATGCGTCGGGGCAGGCGATGACCACCACCGTGACCGCCAATGTGAAGGCGAAGACGAGCGATTGGCCAACCAAGACATACCAGACGAGGAACGTGACCGGGCCGAGGACGATCGCCGCCAGGGTCAGCCATTGGGCAGCGCGGTCGGCGAGAACCTGGGCCGGTGGCTTGGATGCCTGGGCCGCGGCGACGAGCTGGACGATCTGAGCCAGGGCGGTCTCCGCTCCCACCTTGGTCGCTCGAAAGGTGAAGGAGCCGCTCTGGTTCAGGGCCCCTCCGATGACCGGATCGCCAGGCCGCATTTCGATCGGCATGCTTTCGCCGGTGACCATCGCCTCGTTAACCGCGGATTCCCCCTCGATCACGGCCCCATCGACCGGGATCTTCTCCCCCGGCCGCACCAGCACCACGTCCCCGACCTGGACCGCGGCGGTTGGCATCTCGACGGGCTGGCCATTCCGGAGAACAGTCGCCATCGGCGGGGCTAGCGCGAGGAGAGTCTGGATAGCAGCCGAGGCGCCGCTGCGCGCCCGCAAATCCAGCCAGTGACCGCCCAGGATGAAGACCATCAGTACCGTGGCGGCCTCGTAGAAGGTCTCGGCGCGATAAACGAACGTCGCCCCCACGCTGAAGATGTACGCTGAGAGAACGGACAGTGTGACGAGCACTGACAGGTTGAGGGTGCGGTTGTGCACCGCGTGGATCGCGTCGGCATAGAACATCCAGCCTCCGTAAAGGACGACCGGCGTTGCCAGGAGGAACATCCAGACGTCTGGTGCGAGGCCAAACGGCACCGGCGGCGCAATCCCGGTCAGTTGCTCGATCAGGCGCGAGTACGGCAGGATGAGGATCGTGACGGGCAAGGAGATGAGAAGACGACGGAGCATGTCTTTGGCCATCGCCTCGACCTCGCCAGGCATCTCGCCGTGACCGGCAGGCGCGGGAGGCAGGGGACGTTGTTCGGTCCGTGCGGGGGGCGGCGGGCCGGGCCCGGCACGGCCAGGGTGCTCTGCTGCCTGCTGGTCTGCCACCTCGGCTGGCGGATCAACGCTTGGCGACGGTGGATCGGACGGATCCTCTCGATCCGTCCCCACGAGATGGCGGGGGTGGACGACGCCCCGGCAGTGGTAGCCACACGCGGCCACGATCCGTTTGATCTCGGCGATCGTGATCCGCCCCTCGTCGTAGGTCACCACCGCCAGGCCATCCACCGGGTTGACCTCGGCCCACTGGATCGCCGGGTGGGCCCGGAGGCGCTTTTCCACCGCGCGCGCGTCCTCCGGGAACAGCAGCCAATCGACGTCGACGACAATCTCGGTCATCGTTGGCTTTCCTCCTGACGTTAGTTGGACGTCACCAGTATCAGCGCGGACGACGAGATTCCTGACGTGACCATGGCCAACGCCGCGAGCAGGAGAAGGCCCACCAGCCCGCGTATTCCCAGATCATGTGCGAGACCCTCGGCT
Organism: Chloroflexota bacterium; assembly: GCA_035534795.1. GTDB lineage: Bacteria > Chloroflexota > UBA6077 > FW602-bin22 > CADDYW01 > JAJPKB01. Next base: position 8,516 of record DATLRG010000407.1, on the reverse strand, counting down.
AGGGGCAGCAGCGGCCGCTGCTCCCGTACGCCTCGGGCGTTTCCGGGAATGGCAACATGTGCGCCGCGAAGCGCCTCGGTCTGCTCGTTGATCGCCCAGCAGTCACGTTGGTCGTCGTCGATCGTGATGTGAAGCCGCGCCTCTTGGACGCCGCGCACCTTGAACTCCGCCACCGTCCCTGGCCACGTATCCGGGCGCATCAGGAGAGCGGTGTACCGGATCTCGAGTGAGGCGAGGAGCGCCCCGGTCTCTCCGCGAATCCTCTCCCAGCGTCCGGTGACGATGTAGACCTCGTCGCCGTGATCAAGCAAAGCATCGACAAGACGCTTGAAGTGGCGCGGTGCCCGGGTGATCGTCCCGTCAACGTCCATGCCGTAGCATAGCCCCTCGTTTGTGCCAACCGGCCGTTTCGATGGTTCCGCTGACGACACCGGCGCGTCCTCGCCCACTTGACGTAGCGTGCGTGCGAAGACTGCGTCTTCAGTGCCGCTCCCATCGACGACCCGCAGGAGACCCTGGCTTCGATAATACGCGAGCACCGGCGCCGTGTCGCAGTGGAACGCCCGTAGGCGCGCCCGGATGCCCCGGGGGGCGGTCGTCGGGTCGCGCGCTGATCGGTTCGCGGCAAGCCCCGCACTGGAGCCGCCCGTCGTGGGTGACGTGGATGACCGTTCGGCACACCGAGCAGACCGCGCCGGGTACCGGTGGGTCATGCCGCGCGTGGAAGACGGAGCCGCAGTCCGGACAAACCAAACGCCCGCGCAAGCGATCCAGCGCCATGGCGTCGGGCACCTGCAACAGCAGCACGTGCGTCAGCGGATGCTGGATCTCGCGCAAGAACTCGTCCAGCGCGTCCGCTTCCCCCAACGTACGAGGGAAACCGTCGAGAACGAAGCCACGGTCGACGTCCGGGCTGGCCAGGCGTTGGCGCAGGAGCTGCATGATGCATTCGTCCGGTACCAGTTTCCCCTGCGTCAGGTACGGCTCGACCGTCTTCCCCACTGCGGTGCCCGCCCGGACTTGCTCCCGCAGGAGATCGCCAGCCGACGCGAGTGGCACGCGCTCGTGCTGGGCGAGACGCCCCGCCTGGGTTGTCTTGCCCGCCCCGGGCGGCCCAAGGACTACGACGTTCAATCCCCGCGGTTTGGCCATCTATGCCTCCACGCGCGTGACCATCACCGGACACGGAGCTGCAGTGATCACCGCCTTCAGCGTCGCCGCGCGCTTTTCCTCTAAATGACCGCGCCAGGCGAGCGCGATGAGGTCACTCTGGTGATCTCGGACGAATCGAACGATGGCATCCGCCGGTTCTCCCGTCGCTAGGAAAAGGTGCAGTGGCACGGCACCGGGAACGTGACCGAGGCCGCGAAAGCGGCCGACGAACTCATGCACCCAGCTTGGCCACTCGTGCTGCGGCTGGTCGAGGTAACGCGGCGCGGTGACCGTCCCGGGTTCCGTCGGGAGCGATGCCCCGGGAGCGGCGACGTGGAGAACCAGAAGCTCGGCATCAGCTTGTTCGGCCAGATCCACGGCCGGATGGATCGCCGCGTCGGTCGTGGGCGTGCCGTCGTGGGGTACGACGATCTGGCGCAGCGCCCACGGCTGGAGACCTCGCTCGGGACTCACTAGGACGACCGGGCAGGGCGCGGTCGCGAGCACCTCCTCGGCGACCCGCCCCAGTCCGACGCCGGGTTGGGGCAGCGCCGTGTACGTGCACATCACGATCAAGGCGCTTTGCCACTCCCGCGCCAGTTGCACGATTCCTTGAGCGGGCGAACCGATGGCTTGATCGATAACCGATCCGCGAAATTGCTCCGGCGAGAGGCCCAGCGTTCGGAGCAGCTGCTGAGGCGGAAGCACCCGCTTCCCAACGTGGACGACGTGGAGCGAAGCCTTTTCGAGCTCGGCCAGCACCCGGGCGATTGGCAACGCGACCAGGGCGTGCTCTGAGCCATCCAAAGGTACGACGATCGTTGGTGCCCATGCCGCTTGCCCTCTCCTCGATTGATCGGCCATCATCCCACGACCTCCTTACCAGCGACTCCCCTTTCCATCCTCCCACGAGATGCACCAGCGCTGACCGGGTAACATCTCGACCTCTGGTCCGTCAACGATCCCAATGGTCACCGTGCTCTCCCCGGCGAGGTCAATCTCGACCGATGGTGGCTTGGCGCCCACCTTGACGCGGAGATTTTGTCCCCGCCACCGCACGGCAAAACGGAGGTTGTGCCAACGCGCGGGGAGATGCGGATCGAAGAGGAGCCCCTTGCCCCTGGGATGGAGCCGCATTCCGGCGTAGCCAAAGACCGTCGCCTGCCAGAGCGCTCCCAGCGCCCCCACATGCACCCCACCCGCCGCGTTGCCCATGGTGTTCGCCAGATCGATCGTGGCCGTCTGACGGAAGTAGCGCTCGGCGAGTGTCAGGTCGCCGAGACGGGCAGCAACCAGCGCGTGGATGGCGGGGCTGAGCGAGCTGTCCTGGGCGGTGCGCGGCGCGTAGAACCGGAAGTTGGCCGCGCGGACCTCGGGCGGGAACCGGTCCCAGAGGAGGGACAAGAGTAAGACGACGTCGGCCTGCTTGAGCACCTGTGACTGTTGGATCCGCTCCCGTCCCAGGAGCACGTCCATCGCCACGGCGCGCGGCTCGTAGGCCGCCAGGTCGATATCTTCGCGGTCAAGGTACCCCTGAAACTGGTCGCACACGTCGGTCGAGGAATCGAAGCGCACTTCCATCTTTCCCGCTCGTCGCTGCCATTCCTGGACCTCTTGCTCGGTGCTCCTGAGCCGCTCCGCCACCTCCTGCCATCGCTCGGGCCAGCGCGCCCGGAGAAGCTCCACGGTCTCGACGCCGCGTTCCAGGTTCCACCGGGCGATCGCGTTGGTGTAGGCATCGTCGTCGACGTCCTCGTGATACTCGTCGGGGCCGATGACGTGGCGGATGTGGTAGCGACCATCCGCCTCGATCTGACCACGGCTGGCCCAGAAACGGGCAGTCTCCAGCAGGATTTCGGCGCCCGCCGCGACGAAGAAGCCATCGTCCGCCGTAACCTGCCAGTACTGCCAGACCGCGTAGGCGATGTCGGCGCTGATGTGGTGCTCCTGCTCGCCGGTACGAATCCGGATCACCTGGCCATCCGGGGCCAGGACGAAGGGAGGTGTCGTCTCCACGCCGTCACCGGCCGATTCCCATGCGTACAACGCCCCGCGATATCCGAGGGTCCGGGCCTTCTCCCGGGCCGCGGGCAGCGTATGGTATCGATACATCAGCAGGGCCCGCGCGACGGCCGGGAGGGTGAAGGTATAGAAAGGCATTAGGTAGATCTCGGTGTCCCAGAAGGCGTGGCCCTTGTAGGACGGGCCGGTGAGGGCGCGGGCCCCGATCGAGGTCCGCTCGTCCGCGGGGTTGGCCGCGCTGACGAGGTGGTAGACGGCGAAGCGGAGGGCCCGCTGCGCCTCGGGATCCCCGTCGACAACGATGTCGGCCACGTCCCAGACGCGACCCCACGCCGCGACGTGCTTTTCGATCAGGTGCTCAACATCGGCGCTCGCGACTCGTTTCTGGTGCGTGGCGGCCGCTTCGACTGGTTTGGTCGTGTCCCGTGTCGTGTGGACCACGACGACCCGGTTCAGGCGATAGCTTCGGCCGATCTCCGCCTCCCAGCTCCAGCGCTGAACCAGTCGCTCATCCTGATCCTCGGTCGCGGGCGTAATTATTCTCCCCTCGTCAGTCTGCAGGTAGCTCCCCGGAGTCAAGGCGATAACCACGCCAGTTCCCCGGGCTTGGAGAACCAGGGCGGACGTCTCGGACAACGCTGCGCCGGCAACGAGTTCAGTCCGGACGATCGACGGCTGGGTCGCGCTGCTGCTCAGCGGCAGGACGAGGGCCTCGAGGCGTAGATGGCCGCTGTAGTTCTCTGGTGTCAGGGTGACCGCCTGGAAGAGAACGTGGCGGTCGGCGAGGGAGGCGAGGCGGAGTCCACGCACCGTGGTAATTCGTCCGCTCGGGTCGCGGTGCCGCCACTCGCGCCACAAGATACCTTGCCGCAAGTCGAGTACGCGCCGGTGCTCGAGCATCTCCCCCTCGGTCAAGCGCAGCTCGTGGTCGTCGACGACGAGCCGGAGACGGGTCCAGTCGGGCGCGACGACCAGCTCGGGGATCGCGTTCGCCTCCCGTTCGATCGCGAACACACCGCTGACGAAGGTCGCGGGGGACGAGAGGGTGCTCCCCTCGGCGAGGGACCCGCGGGTTCCAACGAAGCCGTTCGCGACGGCGAAGAGGGACTCGATTTCGTGCTCGCGCGCCGGCTGGAAGCCTTCCTCGACGAGGAGCCAGGACGGAACGCTGGTGAGCATCACGGGAAAGTCGAAGGGGTCGGCGGTGGCCGCCGCAGTCTTGCCGCGTTGGCGAGTCTGCTCGTGGAGGACCACTTGACCGGCAAGAAGTTCCCGGAAACAGGCCGGCCCACCGCCCAGATGGATCACCGGCGCAGGCACACCGCCCGGCTCGGGACCGACCGAGACGAACACTGCCTTCCCGGTCAGCCGGGTGATCATCTTGGCGTCGCTCCCCGCCACGCCGCCGATCGGCCCGAACTCGTCGCCGCCGATCAAGACGTCCTCCGGCGGAATGCCCCGCGGCTGCGCCAGCTCGCGCATCATCCAGTTGACCGAGTCCGATTTGTCGGTGAGCCCGATCTCGACGTGCTTGACGTCGCTGGTGATCCGCGCCTCGAAGAGTCCCTTCTCCCGGGCGATCCGCTCGGCCAGATCCACGACAGCGCGCAGCCCCCCGTCTAGCCCACCGCCTTCCAGTCGCGCTTGCACGGCCCGGAGGAGGTCGCCGATGGCCGATTTGGGCGGGTTGCTCCAGGCAGGGAGCGGGATGAGGTCGATCTTGCGCCGATTCATCCGGTTGGAGACGACGCGGATGTCCAGACCGGTGCAGGCCACGATGGTATCGCGCACGGCGTCGGCGGCCGCGGTGAGGAGGGGGTTCTCCGCGGACGTTGCCACCCGCCGCCAGAGGACGACCGGCTGGCCGTCCGCGTCGAACCCGTAGACCTCCGAGCCGCGATTGGTGGCGATCACGAGGTTGTGCTTGGGCGGCGCGGGAAGGGATGCGGAAAGCTGACGATCGATTGTGGGAAAGTTCGTCCCGGTGATGACGACGACGAGGACGCCACGCTCGAGGAGGCGCTGGATCACCGCACGGACGGTGCCGTCGTCCTCCTGCCGACTCATCACCGCCGTGCCGTCCCAGTCGAAGGCGATAACCCTGAAGGCACGCCGGAGCGGTGGGGCGCTCCGGAGGGCTGCGCCATTGGGGAGGGACATCAGCCTCCTCGAACTGCCAACCCCTCAGATGGCTCCGGTCTTAGCTCGACGGAGTCGTCGTGGGCGTCGGCACCGGATGATGGGCTGCGGCCGTCGGCGTTCCGGTCATTCGAGGCTGTCCCCCCATCATACTTGGCATCATGCCGGTCTGCCCCATCATCATATCCATCATCGCCATCATGAAGGATGGCTCGACGATCGCCACGGCGTTTGGGTTGTTGTCGATGACATACACGACCACGCGGTCGCCCTGGCTGAAGATGGTCAACGAGCCGCGCCGTGGTCGCCCCATAATCACCGTGTCTGGCGTCACCGTGAACGACCGTGTCTGCGACGCTTGGTTCGGCGTGATCGTCACGACGTTTGTGGCGATGGATGCGACTCTGCCCGGAACCGCGTTGACGATAACATCTTGCCCTTGCGGATTACGAATCGTCACTTGCGCGCCGACGACGCGGTCAAAACGCTCATCCGCCGTCATGCCCTGGACAAACGCGAGCTCGGGCGGAAGAGGCTGCGTCTGAGACGGCACGCTCGCCTGAGGAGTGGGCGTGGACGGTTGAGCCAGCATGTTGGATTCGGTGTGGTAGAGTCCGAATGCTCCGGTGGATATTCCGACGAGGCCGACCATCGCGACGAAGCCGACGACCAGGCCGATCAGGTAACGTGGCATTCCGGACCTCCAAGGTACGATCCAGATCTTCGAAAGACACGGCGCACGTGGGCCAGTGGCATTTTCCATACCGTCCGCGTGGGCGAAACGACGCCGTGCGCGTTGTTGCGCGTCCCAGCGAACGGGAAACTCTGCAGTGGGAAGGTTTCGTGCCGGAACTGCCTCAGTGCTCGCTGTGTCATGCGCTGCATGCAGTGTGATGACCCCGCGTGACATCGCTCGGCCGGCTCTGCCACCTCCCTTCTGTCCCCTCACGCGGCGCTTGCCACTCTCCCCGTGAGGACCTCGATCTGGACCCGAGGCAGCAGCGCCTGGATATCTGCGGCCGTACCTAGGGCGGTGCCCGGCGTCATCGCGGTCGCCGCTCCCGCGGCGGTCCCGAGTTGCAGCCCTTCGACAATCGGCTCCCCCCGCGCCAGCGCGACCGCGAGGCCGGCGACGAGCGAATCCCCCGATCCCACCGTGCTCTTCCGCTCCACTTTCGGCGGGATCGCGCGCCAGACCTTACCACCCTGCACGCAGACCGCCCCGTCCGCACCCATTGAAATCACGACGATGGCGATCCCACGTTGTGCCAGCTCCCGAGCCCCTTGCACCACGGCATTCAAGTCCGCCAACGCGTGGCCAGCAACCGCTGCGTCTCGGCCAGATTCGGCTTGATACACGAGGGGGGCGCCGCGACCCCAAGTCGGAGCGGTGCGCCATCTGTATCGAGAATCGTCGTGATGCCCGTGGCGTTGGCGCGCCGAATGTATCGGGCGTAGACGTCGTCGGGGATCCCGGGAGGAAGACTCCCGGCGAGCACGAGAACTCGCCCGGCTGGCAGCCAGAACTGGAGAAGATCGTCGAGCTGCCGCCGGTGGTCCGCATCGACGACCGGCCCCGGGCCGTCGAGACTGGTCGACGCGCGACTGGATTGGTCGACAATCGTCACGTCGAGGCGCGTCTGGCCGGGAACGGGCACGAAGTGGTGCGGCACGGCCTCGGCCTCCAGCGCCCGCGGGATGATGCTGCCAATCTCTCCCGCCAGGAAGCCGAAGGCGATCGTCGGCCAGCCGAGCCGATGTGCCATCCGCGAGACGTTGATCCCCTTGCCGGCCGGATCAAGCTGCGGCGCCCGGTAGCGGTTCACCGCGCCAACGTCCCGGTGGTCGACCGACGTGGTGAGGTCGACCACCGGGTTGAGGGTGACAGTGATGATCGTCGCGTTGTCTCCCACGAACTGTCGTCAAGGAATGGGCGACGACGAACTCGCGGTGAATCCCTGACATTGCGAAGCTCTTGGTGCGTGTGCCTCGCATCATCATTATCAGTATCAGTTTGCTGTTCCTCCCATGCCGGCGATGAGAGGGAGCAGCCCTCGGGCCGACCGGGGTAGGCTTCTCCAGGCCGTGCCTGTGTCGCCATAGATCGTGAAAGACCGAAAACCATTCCAGTGCTGTCGAAGCACGACCCAGGCCAGCCGCGATTTTACTCGAGTAATTGACACGGGCTCAGTGCTGGCCCGGCTCAAGCCGTCAATTATCGGCACTCGTCTTCGTCGAGTGAGCGCTGCTGCTGGATTATCCGGAGATGCGTCAACAACAGATGTGCTACGCCCCAATATCAGACGTTCCGGACGCGGGAGACATGCAATCCCGGCACTATTCGTGCCGAGTCCGTGTCCGGGTCAGAAATGCCGTCGGTTAAGAGGGCGTGCGGCCGTCAACCGAGTTCGCAGGCGAAATGCGAGGGGAGTCCCGTTCGGTAAGCCTCATGCAACTGCCTGTGCGCACAGCCAAGTGAGCAGTGAGGGCACTGGGGTGACCCTCGCCCCGGCGCCAGAACTCCCCGAGGCATACCATTTAGAAGGGGCAGCAATGTTCACGTCCATCAGTGACACGGTGATTCGCCAAAAAGTGATCGATGAACTTCGTCACGACGTCCGGATCGACTCGACGAACGTTACCGTCGACGTGATCGACGGCGTGGTGCGCCTCGTCGGCACCGTTCCAACCTACTTCCAGAAAATCACCGCCGCTCACGAGGTCCAGCGCATCACGGGCGTCTGCGACGTCGTCAACCACCTGGACGTCGTCTTTATGGTGCATTGGACGGACGAGGAGACCGCGACGATCGTCCGCGGAAACCTGGACCGCGACGCAAGACTCACCGACCCGCCGGCCATTCACGGTGCGGTGGCCCATGGCGTCGTGACCCTGACGGGCACAGTGGCAACCCCGGTCGAGATGGCCAGCGCGGAGGAAGACGCCCGCGTTGCGCCTGGCGTAATCGAGGTGATGAATCACATCACCGTGACAGGACCGCCAAGGACAGCGACTTGGATCTAGCCGTTCACACGTGTCTGGCCTTAGCCCATTCGTCCCAGGTTAACGTAGCTTACGTGCGAATGGCGGCCCAATCGTCCAGGAACGGGAGAGCAAGTTGGTAGCACGCCGCGACGTTGCGGCCGAGGGGGAGCGAGATGTCCCGCCAGGGACCGTCTGGCGCGAAGGTCAGGATGAGGGCG
>DATLRG010000406.1:0-3780 GCA_035534795.1 Chloroflexota bacterium | reverse complement strand
CGATACTGGAACAGTGTTCATCATTTATCAGATCGGCAAACGACTGTACGGCAAGAAGACGGCTTTTCTGGGTGCGGCGCTCGTCGCCTTCTCGGTCCTGGATATTCAGCTCTCGCACTTTTACGCGACCGACACCATCATGACCTCGATGGCGCTGGCCGCCATTCTCGCCTCCGTCGTCTACCTTCGAGAAGGGACGAGCAAGGCGGCGGTGTGGGCCGGTATCTTCACCGGGCTGGCGCTCGCGACGAAGGTGAGCGCGGCGCCGGTGCTGGCGCCGGTGGGTCTCGCCTACCTCTTGCGGCTGTTCACGGTGGAATCGCGCTCCCGGGGGGTCCGCCTGCGGCTGCCGACTCAGGACGAAGCGAAGCAGGCAACCTCGATCCTGGCGCTCTCGATCATGGTGGGAGTCCTGGTCTTCTTGATCGCGGAGCCGTACGCGATCATCGATTTCAAGGGGTTTGTCTCGGGGTTCAGCGACCAGGGGAGCATGGTCCGTGGCATCGCCGACCTGCCGTACACGCGTCAGTTCATCGGCAGGCCACCGTACCTCTACTTCCTGCAAATCCTGGTGTTCTTCGCGGTGGGCATTCCGCTTGGCCTCGCGATGATTGGCGGCTGGATCTTCGTGATCGCGCGCGCGATCCACCTGCCGCGCAAGGGCGACCTGCTGCTGCTGTCGTACGTGGTGCCTTATTTCGCGATCACCGGGAGCTTCTACGCCAAGTTCATGCGCTACCTGCTGCCGATGACGCCGCTGCTCGCGTTGTTCGCGGCGGTCGCGTTGGTCCAGCTCCTGGCGGTATGCCGTGGCTGGCGCGGGGATGCCGAGGCGCGACGCGGCGACGCGGAGATGGCGAGAGACGAAGCAGGGAAGAGCGACCGAACGGACGAATGGGCAACACCGGCAGATTGGGACGCGCCGGCGGGGCCGACCGGGGATCCTGGGCCAGGTGCGAGTGCAGGCGGCGCGGGCTTTGCCGGTGACGCGAGGCCGATCGGCGAGAGGCACGGGCGTTCGTTAGCCACGGCGGCAATCGGCGTCGGGCCGGGGCCACGAGCGGGGACGGTCGCGGTGTCAGCAGTGGACGCCGGCAAGACGAACGGTTTGCTGCCCGAGATCGTCGACGAGGCGCTGGCGATCGACGTCGCGGAGCTACGACTGCTCGATGGCGAGCTGCGTCCGACGGTCGACCTCGCGCCGGGGACAGCGGAGCTCGACGAGATCCCGGCGGTGGCGGTCGCGGTCGCGGAGCCCGCGCTCGATGCGGAAGCGATGCGATTCGCGGAGCTGAAGGGCCTGTCACTCGACTGGTTCGACGAGACGGCGGAAGCGGAAGACGACACGGCTGACGGCAGCAGAGAGCGGTCCGCTGGCGCCTTCTGCCCGCGGGACGAGTGGATCGACGCCGTCGCTCTCGCCGAGCCGCTGCCGGCCTGGATCGACCGCCGATCTGGATTGGCGGCGTTCGCGACCGGTAAGTGGCCGCTGGTCGTCGCGCGGGCCCTGGTCGGGATTGTCGTGGCGTTCAGCGTTTTCTACAGCCTGGCCTTCGACCACATGTATGACTCCACGTCGACGCCGGTGGAAGGGTCGCTCTGGCTCTACCAGCACGCGCCGCGTGGCTCGACGTTCGCGACCGAGCACTGGGAAGAAGGGATGCCCGTTCCGATCGTGACGTCGACGGGCGTCGAGAGCGCGGATACGTTCCAGTACCACAACGTGACCATGCCCATGTACGACGACGACAACCAGGCGAAGCTCGACACCATCGTCAACAACCTGGAAGCTGCCGACTACGTCGTGTTCTTCAGCAACCGGCTGTACGGAACGGTACCGCGGTTGCCGCGGCGCTATCCGATGTCCCATCGCTACTACGAGGACTTGTTTGGTGAGAAGCTCGGCTTTAAGCTCGTCGGGGCGTTCGACCGCTATCCGAATCTGCTTGGCATCGCCTTCGTCGACGACACCCTGAACGACCCGGGGCTGCCGACTCCACCTCTGCTCCAGCAGCAGCGGGTCGCGCCGATCACGATCAATCTCGGGCACGCCGACGAGAGCTTCTCGGTCTACGATCACCAGAAAGTCCTGATCTTCCAGAAAGTGCAGCGGCTGACACCGGATCAATTAAGGGCGCTGATCGGTCCCGCGCCGTCGCATCCTCCCACGCCGGTCGGCGGCACGGCGCCGCAGTACAAGTCGCTGCTGCTCACGCCCGCGCAGGAGTCTGTTGTCCAGGCGGGCGGGACCTTCCGCGACCTGTTCGACCGCACGGACGTCTTCAACCAGGCCCCGCTGCTCACCTGGATCGTCCTGATCGTCTTGATCGCGCTCGCCGGCATCCCGCTTGGCTTTTTCGTCTTCCGTTTCCTCCCCGATCGCGGGTATCTGGTCTCGAAAACGCTCGGCGTCCTGGTGCTGGCGTGGCTGAGCTGGATGATCGTCAGTCTGGGTATCACCGAGGCGACGCGGCCGGCAACGCTGGCGATCTTTGGCCTCTATCTGCTGCTTGGCGTGGGCGCGGCGATCGCGCAACGCCGAGAGATCTGGCGTTTCGTCCAGTCGAACCGCCGGCTGATCGCGATCGAAGAGGGACTTTTCTGGGTCGCGTTCTTCTACGACGTCTACGTGCGGAGTCTCGATCCGGATCTCTGGCACCCGACGCTCGGCGGCGAGAAGCCGATGGATCTGGCCTTCTTCACCGCGGCGGCGCGCAGCCCGATCTACCCACCGTACGATCCGTGGTTCTCCGGCGGCTACATCAACTACTACTACTTCGGACAGATCGTCGTGGGCACGCTGGCGAAGATTTCTGGCGTGCTGCCGACCACCTCGTACAACATCGTCGTGCCGTTCCTGTTCGCGTTGACGGCGGTTGGCGCGTTCACCGCCGCGTTCGCCTTGATCCATCGTGGTTCGGACGCTCCGGGCCGCGCCGCGGTGGTCGGCGGCGTGCTCGCGAGTTTCATGGTCTGTGTGCTCGGCAACCTCGGTGGCTTCGTCCAGCTCGTGCAGCAGGTCGCGGCGGCATCGCCGGTCCAGCCGCGGATCGCTCTACCGGGCCTCGGCGGTCTCGCGCAGTTTGTCATCGGCGCCGCTGAAATTGTCACTGGCCACCAGCCCTTCGTCATCCGTCAGGACTGGTACTGGACGAGCACGCGCATGCTGGCGATGCTGGGCGAGCAGGGAACGGGGTCCATCAACGAGTTTCCGTACTTCACTTTCCTGTACGCCGACCTGCACGCGCACCTGATCGGTCTCCCGTTCACGTTGCTGGCAATTGCCCTGTGCGTCAACGTGGTCAAGTCGCGGGGACTGCTGGCGCATTTGCCAGAGACACGCCTGACCGGCAGCGCGCTGGCTTTCGGCGCTCCGTCGGTCGTTGCCTGGCGCGAGGTCGACAACCCGACCGGCGAGTCGGCGCCGGCCACCGAGCAGCCGCGGCTGAGCGACTCCCTCGGGACCATTGGGACGCTGGTCGCCGCCGGGCTCACTCTCGGCGCGCTTTATCCGATCAACACCTGGGACTTCCCGACGTACCTGGGCTTGATGGCGCTGTCGCTGGCGATTCCCTGGTACCTGTCGTCACGGCTGACGAAGGGCGGGCTGGTGACGCTGGTGGCTCGCCTGGCGATCATCGCCGTCCTGGCGCGCATCCTCTATCAGCCGTTCTACGCCTACTTCCAGTCCTTCTATTCCGGCGTTCACGCGATCGACGAGAAGTCGTCGGTGACGTGGTTCTTGATGATCAACGGCCTGTTCGTCGTGATGATGATCTC
>DATLRG010000405.1:0-3693 GCA_035534795.1 Chloroflexota bacterium | reverse complement strand
GAGCCAATTTTCCACCAGCCAGGTCCCCACTGCTCTCCTGAGCCGGCGCTATGATGCCTCGATCTTTTCTTCGAGGATGCCGAACCAGTTTCCGCCGAGGTGGTGGAGCGGCTTGAGGTCCTGCTCCTCTAGCACCCAGGTCTCGTCGAAGACGCCCTCCTCCGCCCACGCGTACGCGACCTCGCCGACAAAAATCGTGTGATCGCCCGGCTGGAAGCTAGTCACCAGCGCGCACTCCAGATGCCCGATGCACTGCTCGATCAAGGGCGGTCGCACCACGCGAGGCTCGGCCAGCGCGAGGCCGGTCCGTGCGAACTTGTCGAGGTCGTGACCGGAGATGCGCCCGCAGGTCACCACCTGATTCAGGACGTCCGCGGTCGGGATGTTGACGACGAACTCGCCGCTCCGCTGGAGCAGGTCGTGGCAGAGCGTCGCGGGATGGATCGCCAGCGCCACCAGAGGCGGCTCGCGGCCCGCCGGCATCATCCAGCTTACCGTCGTCACGTTCATTCGCCCGCGATACGCGGTGGTCACAAGCCCGACGACCCCCGGCAGGATCAAGCGCAGCGCAGCGTTATTCGGAATCTGAATTTTCATGCTTTCTCCGAGATGAGAGGCGGATCAAAGTATGATCGTCATCGTGTTGCTCGTCAAGCCTCCGGGGCAGCCCACCACGTCCACGTGTGGTACACTGTCCCCGTGAGCATGGACCGAGGAGACGCCGGGAATGAGTGAGCCGCAGCTCGAAAGCGCCGACCGTCCTCGCGTCGCCGTGGTCGATTATGGCGCCGGCAACTTACGCAGCGTCGCCAGGGCGCTCGAAGCCTGTGGCGCCGAGCCGGTCGTCACCGACCGCGCAGACGATCTCGAGCGTGCCGCCGCGGTAGTACTGCCGGGCGTCGGCGCGGCCGGGGCGGCGATGCGCGGCCTGTCCGAGCGCGGACTGGTTGGACCGCTGCGGCGGGCAGTGGCCTCGGGCAAGCCGTTTCTCGGCGTGTGCCTCGGCCTGCAGGTCTTGATGACCCGGAGCGAAGAAGACGGCGGCGTCGCCTGCCTGGGGATCATCCGGGGGACCGTCCGCCGGCTGCCGGCCGGCTTGAAGGTACCCCACATGGGCTGGAATCAGGTCCAGCAGCGGACGCCGCATCGCCTCTTCGCCGAGATTCCCGACGGCGCGGACTTTTACTTCGTCCACTCCTACGTCGTCGTACCCGACGACCCGGCCGTCATCCTGGGGACCACTGACTACGGCGGCAGCTTTAGCAGCGTGGTCGGCTTCGAGAACGTCGTCGCCACGCAGTTCCACCCCGAGAAGAGCGCGGACGAGGGACTGCGCCTCTACCGCAACTTCGTTCGCTGGGCGCGCGATGTATCACCTTCAGCCGTCGTGGCCGGCCGTGAGCGCGCCTGACCTCGGGGCCGGCGCGGCGTTGCGCTGCGCAACCCACCAGAACGTCGAGACCTACCTGCGCTGCGCGCGGTGCCAGACCCCGATCTGCCCGCGCTGCCTGGTGATGACGCCGGTCGGCGCCAAGTGCCGCGCCTGCGCCCGGGCCCGACGCCTCCCGACTTTCGAGTTGTCGCCGCTCAACGTCATTCTCGCGGTCCTCGCCTCGCTCGTCGGCGCGATCGTGCTGGGCGCACTCGGCAGCGTCGTCCTGCGGATCGTCCCTCTCTTCGTGATGGTGTTCCCGCTGCTCGTGGGCCTCGTCCTGGGCGAAGCCGTCAGCCGGGTCGCCAACCGCAAGCGCCACCTGCTCTTACGCGTGATTGCGGGGACCGGGGTGATTCTCAGCTACTTCGCGCTGTCGCTGGGTGACTTTCTGGTCCACGACACGCTTGGACTGGCGCAGTCGGGCATGCTGGGCCCGCTGCTCGCCAACGTGCTGATCGGCGTCGTCACCAACCCGTTCATGCTGGTGTTCGTCGCGCTCGGCGTCTGGGTGGCCTTCAATCGGGCGGGATAGGTTGTGTTTGCAAACCGTCGTCGCTGCCTTGATGGGCTTTAAGTTTCTAATCGGGTATGGAGTCGCTGGCTTGAAAGCCAGGCGTAGGGACGAGGGGCTGAAGCCCCGGGGGAGGCCCGACGCCCGTCCCGGGGACTTTAGTCCCACGTCCCTTCGCCTGGCTTTCAAGCCAGCGACGTCCCCCCTCCTTCGCCCGACGCCATACCCAACTCAACTGTTAAAGTCCATCAAGGCGGCGGCGTCAGGTTTTGCAGACAGCACCAGGGAGCGGGCCCTACTCCATTCCGGGTTTCAGCATGACGCCGACGCCGGCCACTGTTGGCAAAAACCGTGGGGAGCCAGGGTCGCTCTCGATCTTGCGCCGTGGGCGATGGACGGTGACACGCACCACGTCCGTTCCCACGGGGTCGTCGTAGCCCCAGATCTGCTTCAGCGCGGCGCGCGACGACACCACCGTGCCCGAGTTGAGCATCAGGTAGTGGAGCAGCCGGAACTCCGTCGATGCGATCGTTACGACCCGGCTGCGCTGCTTGATCTCCACAGCCTGCCACCTCCAAGCAGGGGTCCACGGTTGCTGTGACCCACGCTGCCCGTCTCGCAGCAGCGCGCCAGTACACAGAGGGAAGTAGCCACTGCCTTTCTGAAGAAAAAGTACCCAGAAGGCACCGGTCAGAAGGCAATGGTACAATCTACGGAGGGACGAAGTGGATGGCAACGTGGATACGGCAGAAGTCTACACGATCCCCTGGTACTCACGCCCCAGCCCGAGGGGGGCTACACCGTCACCAGTCCGGTTCTTCCCGAACTGGTAACGGAAGGAGGCACCCCAGACGAGGCAATCGCAAACGTCCCGGACGCGCTGAAGGCCGTCATCGAAACCTACGAAGATCTTGGGCGGCCGCTGCCGGCGAATCTCCGTCAGAATGCCCGCCGCTGATCTAGAGAAAGCGCGAACAGCGCCGCGCGACGTCCGCGCCCTTTTCGCGATCTTTTCGCGGCGTTTCGTGATCTTCGTGGTCCAGACGGATCCCGTGCCATCGTTGCCCTGGTCCGGCTGGGTGCTTCGGCGCTGGTTGCCGCTATCTCCCGGCATGGTGTAAAATTGGACGTTGATTCCAACAATCCGCTAGACGAGTGGGAAAAGGGCTCGACACTCGGCTGGAGGTGACCATGGCTCTCCGGGAAATTCTGTCCGTCCAACACCCGATGTTGCGGCGTAAATGCTCGAAAATTCAACGTTTGGACGTCGGCTTGCAGCGGCTGGTGGACGACCTGATCGAGACGATGCACCACGCGAACGGCGTTGGCCTGGCCGCGCCACAGGTGGGCGTACCGGTGCGGCTTTTTGTCGTCGAAACACCCGAGGAGACCGAGGAATCCCACGCCGGCGAGTTGTTCGTCCTCTATAATCCCGAGATTCTGAAAAAGTTCGATTTGTACTATCCCGTCGAAGGCTGCCTCTCGATGCCCGGCTGGGAAGCGAACGTGCCGCGTTACAAAGGTGTGCTGGTCAAAGCGCGCAACCGCCAGGGGAAGGAATTTCGGATCAAGGCCGAGGGCCTGCTCGCCCAGGCGCTGCAGCACGAGAACGATCACCTGGATGGCGTTCTCTTCTTCGATCACCTCGCCAGCACGGACGAGCTGCGACGCATCGAACGAGCGGCCGAAGCGGTGGAAGCGTAGTGTGTTTCCCGGGGCGTCGTCGGGAGTGGGCTGGCGGACCTTG
>DATLRG010000404.1:0-7486 GCA_035534795.1 Chloroflexota bacterium | reverse complement strand
ACGTCGCCATGGCCGGCGAAGCAATCCGCCGCGCCGCGTCGCTGGGCCTCGGGCAGGTGATCGAGGACTGACGCCTGAAGGAAAGCCACGGTGGGAAGTGCAGGGTTTGCGCAGCAAACCCTGCACTTCCCACCGTGGCTTTCCTTCAGGCGTCAGTCCTCGATCACCTGCCCGAGGCCCAGCGACGCGGCGCGGCGGATTGCTTCGCCGGCCATGGCGACGTCAAGGGCCGCGTGCCCGACGCTCTTGTACAGCGTGACCTGGTCGGGACTGGTGCGGCCGGGTCGGCGTCCCAGACTGACCTCTCCCAGCTCGGCGATTCGCGCGGCATCGAGCCGGCCGGCCGCCAGGGGAATCAGCAGGTCTCCGGCCTCGGCGAGGCATCCCTCCCGCGTGTCGACGACGATGCGCGCGCGCGTCACGGTTTCCTCGTCCAGCTCCCGGTCGGCTGGGCGGAAAGCACCCAGGGCGTTGACGTGGACGCCCGGGCCGACGTCGTCGCCGGAAAAGACCGGCACGGTGCTGGTCGTGGCCGTCACCAGAATGTCGGCGCCCCGCACCGCTTCGGACGGCGAGGCTGCGACGATGACCCGGAGCGGGGACGCGGGCAGACACTGCTGCAACTCCGCTGCCCATCGCTCGGCCGAGCGTCCCGACCGGCTGATCAGTCGCACCTCGGCGATCGGGCGGACCGCGCAGACGGCCCGTAGCGCGGCGCGCGCCTGGACGCCAGCGCCGAAGACCGCGAGAATCCGGGCATCGGGACGTGCCAGCAGGTCGGTCGCCGCGCCGACCGCCGCTCCGGTGCGCAACGCGGTCAACGCGTTGCCTTCGACCAGGCCGGTCGGCAGACCGGTCGCGGCGTCGACCACGACGACCACGGCGTGGACGGTGGGCAGGCCGCGAGCGGCGTTCCGCGGATGGACCGAGACGACCTTCACGGCGAGGTCGCGCGTCGACGGCCGGTGGCCGGGCATCACCAGGGTCACCGCACCCTCGGGAAGCTCGAGCGGCGGACGCAATGGCGCGGTGATCTCTCCCGCACTCAGCTCTTCCAGCGCCTGCCGAGCCACCTGAATGGCACGATCCATCGGCACCGCCGCCGCGACGTCCGCCGACGAGAGGAGCCGCATCCGATCAGCCCGTCCCGCTGCTCTCGGCAACAATCTGCCGTGCCGCGATTCTGACCGCTTCCTCCGAGGTGTGACGAGCGACCCAGCCGTGGCGCCGCAGCTTCTCGACGCCCATCTGGATCACCGGTGCGTCGCCGGGCCAGCCACGACGACCGCCGGTGTACCGGAGGCGCGTGCTCGTCAGGCCCATGGCCTCGATCGCGATGCCGGCGATCTCCTTGACGCTGATGCAGGTGTCGGTGCCGAGGTTGAAGACGTCGCAGGGGTGCTCCGGCGTCAGCGGAATGGTAAGGTAGGCAAAGAGCATGCCGTCGACGCACTCGTCGACCAGCAGATAGGGCTTCAGCTGGTTGCCGTCGCCGAGAACCTCCAGCTCGTCCGGCGAGCGCCGCAGCTTCTGGATGAAGTCGTAGACGACGCCGTGCCGCGTCCGGCCGCCGACGACGTTGGCGAAGCGAAAAATCCACGCCCGCAGGCCGAAGAGGTGGCAGTAGGCGCTGACGAACGCCTCGCCGCTGAGTTTCCCCGCGCCGTAGAGGGAGACCGGCAGGAGCGGCCCGGCGCTCTCCAACAGCGGGTTCTGTTCGACGTCGCCGTAGACGACGCCGGACGAGGCGAACAGGAGCTCGCCGACCGCGTTCTGCCGCATCGCCTCCAGAACGTTGCAGGTCCCGACGACGCAGTACTTCAGGTCGACGTCGGTGGCGCGGGAGCCCGCGCGGATGTCGGTGTTGGCGGCGAGGTGCCAGACGAGGTCGTGGCCCTCCATCGCCGCGATCAGGGCAGTGGTGTCGAGCAGGTCGCCCCGCGTGAAACGGACGCCCGCCGCGCCCAGGCGGCGCTCGATCAACGCGGGCTGGCCCGAGGACAGGTTGTCGTAGACAGTGACGCTGTGCCCCTCTGCCAGCAGCCGGTCGACGACGTGGCTACCGATGAATCCCGCGCCACCGGTCACGAAGACTCGCCGCGCCTGACTTTCACCCATCGGCTGCACCGACCGCCTCGTGCCTGGTTGGCCTGCCCGCGCGGGCAAGGCTGGCGACCGTCGCGAGGCACCGCGGCCACGCGGACGGCAATTCCCTGTCCCTGTCGGCGTTCACGCTCGGAGTCTGCACAGAACGTTCACTCCTTCGCGGATTGCCTCCTCCGACGTGGCGTACGAGATCCGGACGTGGGTCCCGCGCGCGGAGAAGACGGACGCCGGGATGATCAGGACGTTGTTGCGGATCGCTTCCTCGACGAACGCGGTGGCGTCGTCTTCGGCGACTCGGGGCATGATGTAGAAGGCCCCCTGGGGTTTCGTCACCGGAAAGCGCTCGCGCAGGCCGTCGTAGATCAGATCGCGTCGCTTCTGGTAGGTCGGAATCTGCTCGGCCGGCCCGCGTTCGAGCGCCGTCAGCACCGCGAGCTGAGCGAACGAGGGCGCGCAAACGAAGCTGTACTGTTGGAGTTCCTTCATTTTCTCCAGCAAGTGGTGCGGGCCGGCGGCGTAGCCGATCCGCCAGCCGGTCAGCGCGTGGCTCTTCGAGAAGGCGTTCAGCGTGAGCGTGTCCGGGTAGCTGCTGCCGATGCTGAAGTGGCGGGCGTCGTCGAACACGAAGCTCTCGTACACCTCATCTGAGATCACCAGGAGGCCGTGGAGCTCGGCGATCGTCGCGACTGCGCGGAGCGTCTCCTCCGGGTAGACCGCGCCAGTTGGGTTGTTCGGGCTGTTGACCAGGATCGCCTTGGTACGCGCGGTCACCGCTCGCGCCACGCTCTCCGGATCGAGCTGGAAGTCGGGGTAGGTGTCGACCAGCACGGCGCGCGCGCCGAAGAAGGCGGCCAGTTGCGTGTACATGACGAAGTAAGGGTCGGGAATGATGATCTCATCGCCCGGGTCTAGAATCGACGCGAAAGCCAGGAAGATGCCGCCGGAGCTCCCCGCGGTGATCAAAACGTCGTCGACCGACGTCCGCACGCCGTTGACCCGCTCCAGCTTCCGCGCGACCGCCCGGCGCAGCGGCTCGACCCCCTGCGTCGGGGTGTAGCGGTTCCAGCCCTCGTCGATCGCGCGCTTCGCCGCCTCGCGGACGGCTTCGGGCACCGGAAAATCCGGCTGGCCGATCGAAAAGTTGATCGGATTGGCCAGAGATGCTCCGAGATCGAAGACCCGCCGGATCCCGGAGCTCTCGATCACCTTGATCCGCTCGGCCAGCCATCGCTCGGCCGGATCGCCAGTTTGCGAAACATAATGCATCGACGATCTCCTGAGAGAGCGCGGGAAGCTGGTGGGAGGGTGGGATTCACGCATTGAATCCCACCCTCCCACCAGCTTCCCGCACTCTCTCAAATATACGCTATCGAGCCATCGGCGCGCGTGGGAAAGCCGCGGTGCCAGGTGCGGTAGGGATACTTCGAGAAGGCCTCCTCGTTCAACTCGATGCCAAGGCCGGGCCCGGTGGGCAGCTCGAGGTAGCCGTCCTTCAGGCGCATCGGCTCGTCGATCAGGTCGCGGCGCGGTGGCGCGTCGTCCGGATGATACTCCAGGATCAGGAAGTTCGGGATCGACGCGGCGAGGTGGACGTTGACCGCGGTGGCGACTGGCCCCATGGGGTTGTGCGGTGCGACCGTCACGTAAAACGCCTCGGCCATTGCCGCGATCTTCTTGCATTCGAGGATGCCCCCGGCGCAGCAGACGTCGGGCTGGATCACCGCGGCGGCCTGCTTGACGAGCAATTCGCGGAATTGAAACTTCGTATAGAGCATCTCGCCGGTGGCGATCGGAACCGTGGTGTGCGCGGCGACCTGCGCCAGCGCGTCGACGTTCTCCGGCCGCAATGGCTCCTCGAAGAAGAGTGGCTGATACGGCTTGATCGCCTCGGCCATGGCAATCGCGCGGCTTGGCTCGAAGATCTTGGCGTGGGGATCGACCGCGACGTCGACGTCGTCGCCGACCGCCTGGCGCACCGCTTCCATGCGCGCGACCGTCTCCCGAAGGGCGGCGTTCCAGGGCATCGCGTCGGCGCCGGGCGGGTGCGGACCGATCTTGACGGCGGTGTAGCCGTAGCGCTCGACCAGCTTGACGGCGTTCTCGCCGAGCTCCTCGGGAGTGCGGCCGCCCGGACTCTGGTACACGCGGATCCGGTCGCGGCAGTGGCCGCCGAGAAGCTGGTAGACCGGCACGCCCAGCCGCTTGCCGGTGATGTCCCAGAGCGCGTGCTCGACGCCGCTGATCGCGGAGTTGACGATCGAGCCGCCGGGAAACCGGATGCCCTGGTACATCAGCGCCCAGAGGTGTTCGATGCGGCCGGGGTCCTGGCCGACCAGCCACTCCTCGAAGTGATGGATGGCGAGCGCGGTGGCGTCGTCCGGTCCCACCGAGTACGCCTCGCCGATGCCGTGGATGCCTTCGTCGGTGTGGACCTTCACGAAGACAAGGTTGCGGTGGTCCGGGTGCGCCAGAAACGTCTCGATTTTCGTGATCTTCACGGGCTAGCCCTCCCTCGCCGTCGCGACGAATACGCGGCGTGTGATGGGGATTGTATGGGGAGGGGGCGGGGTGGGTCAAACGGTGTGGGCGATAAGGTATAGGCCCCGCCAAAAGTTCCGATTTAACAATTTCATGCACTTTCGCGGATCAGCGGTCCCGCACGACGCCGCCGCCTGTGCCGAGGCTGACGCGGGGAAGATCCCGAGCGGGTCAGGCCCCCGGACGTCGATGGGCTGCGGCCATCAGGATCACGTTCGCCGCACTCCCGCACGGATGCTCAAGGTGAGCTGGGAAATCCGAATGGTCCAATTAGGAGACAGATTGCTGAAGAACCCTCTTTCGCTCTCGGCCGCTTCGAGAAAATTGAGTTCCGAGGCCCATAAGTGGTCCAGCCTGAGCGGGCGCTCGGCCAGGCGCGACCAGCGAACAGCGGGGAGAGCCCATAGCCAAAACGTGGCTAAAGGCCGAATGGCTTGAGAGGATCTCCCTTTTCTTCCTGACGATTACCGATGGCTTTAAGGACCTCACGGCCCTTGATTGCAACCTGTCTATCGCTATCCCCTGCCAAGCGCTCAGCCAGGTTGCGCGGCACTGCCCACACATCGTACTTCGCGACGTCGAGGAGGGCAGCCGCCGCCTGATAGCGGTCCTCAGGATCCGAGCTTGAGCTCAGATTGTCGAAAATTATGCTGGCCGAGCGACGGTGTAGCAGAAGCTGCTTGACGGCAGCCATCGCTGGCGCTTGTACGTACCAATCCTCTCTTGACGGAACCGCCAAACGTCCGAGAAGCCCCAGAGGAACCTCTGCAGGCGCCACTACGGCTCGATCCCAAAGAAGCGTGGCGGCAATTGACCGCTTCGTGAAATCCTGCGCCTTCGCAAGCTCCTCGACCAGCTCGATCCGAATCAGGGACGGGTCGAGCCGCCCTATCGCTTCAAGCAGAGAGCCCGCCAGGAAGACTTCGTGGTTGTCATCAGAATCGGCGTCGTGGAGGAACTGGGCAATTTGATTAACCACCAGTTGCTGCTCGTGCTTACCGGATCTTTCCATGACGGCGTAGGCTCGACGCGTCGCCTCGGCGTCGTCGCCTAATTTGAGGTCATGAATCAGTGCGTGGATGCTCTCCGGAGGCATGGGTGACGGAGCGGGTTTGCGCTGAGGCGTCTTATCCAAGACTCCCCACGAAGCGAGTTGACTGTGGATCCGATCCGCGGCCGAGGCGACATTTTCGAGATCTAGCGGCTCATACGTCGGATTAATATTACTGGGAAGCCGTACCGTTCGCTCTTTGAATACCTGGATACGCTCGCGCAGATGCGGCTTGCCCATTGCCCGCGGTATCTCGTCGATAATGTTTTGCCGACACACCATCGTCCCATCGTCCAGTTGATTGTCCGGCGTGCAAAGGGCAACGAACGCATCGGATGCGTCGAGATATGACTCAACTTTGCTGTTAGGATCACTGGCGGTTCCGGGCAGCAGCGGCTCTTCACTGACGATCACACCAAGCACGTTGTATGGTCGTAGGGCTTCCCGAATTGGTTTGGCAACCCGCCCCTTGAACTTCTCCGAGCAGGACAGAAAGACGGCGCATTGACCTCTCAACACCTTCGGCGGCTCCTCACGTCGCTTCCTGGACGTTGTCGATTGCGGATTTTACATCGGTGTCCACGGCATGCCCCCCTGCGATCGTATCATTAGGGTCGGCCAAGTGCTACATACAGATCGTGTCCTTCGCGAATAGCCAATTACAGATGCGTCGCCCCCAGCATGGCCGCGATCTTAGCCGGCTGCGCATCGCGCCAGCCAAACGGCGGCAACCCTTCGCGGAGATCAGGCGTGCCACGGTTCATCTTGGACGCGGCCGGCTGCTGAGAGCGTGTTCAGAAATTAGGACAGCGCAGGTGCGAGTTGCTTGAGCAACAAGTGAATCGACGCAAGATAGACCATTGCCTCGCTGCAGGCAGTGGTCGCCTCATAGTCCTTGCTGAGCCGCCGATTCCGCCCCAGCCAAGCCAGGGAACGTTCGACGATCCAGCGTTTGGGCAAGGCCACGAAGCCCTTCTGCCCCGTCAGCTTCGCGACGATCTCCACCGTCCAGCCGAACTCCTCCTTCACCCAGTCGATGAAGCTGCCCCGGTAGACGCTGTCGGCCCAGAGCCGCTGGAGACGGAGCAACTCGGGGCCGATCTCCGCCAACAGCCGACGGGCGCCCGCCGGGTCGGACACGTCCGCGCGCACGACCTTGACGCCCAGCAGGTTCCCCATCGTGTCGACCACCCGGTGGCGCTTACGCCCCTTGATTTTTTCCCCCCGCATCGTAGCCCCGTTCCCCGCGGGCTTCGGTGGTCTTGCTGGTCTGACTGTCGAGGATCGCCGCGCTGGGTTGTGCATCCCGTACCACCGCCTGCCGCCGCCGTGCGCGTAGGGCATCGTTCAGGCACCGCCACGTCCCGGTCCGCGTCCAGCGATCGAAATAGTAGCGCACCGTCGTCCAGCCCGGAAACTCCTTGGGGAGCATCCGCCACTGACAGCCCGTCCGTTCCAGGTAGAGCAGGCCATTCACCACCGCCCGCAGCGACACCCGCCGCGGCCGTCCGGGTCCGCTCTGCCGCGGGATCAAGTCCCGCAACACCTCCCACTGCGCATCGGTCAAATCCGTCGGATACACGTGTGCCATGGTCGCCTTCCTGTTCTAGGCCGGAGCAGCGAACGTCCACCGCAACGGCATTAACAGGATATTATATACTATCTGGTCAATTTCTGAACAGGCTCTCAGGCGGCCCGCCCAGACGGGTGTGGTCGATGGGGCGCGCACAGCGTCAGCAGCAACTCCTGGGGCGAGGGCGGCGTCGCCCGCGCGGGGCACGCCCGGTGGAA
>DATLRG010000403.1:0-3381 GCA_035534795.1 Chloroflexota bacterium | reverse complement strand
ACGCCCGCCTACCACTCAGACACCTCTAACCCCTGATGAGGAGTATTGCTGTGGCCGAGATCCTCCAAGTGCCGAAAGTGGCGGCAGCCGACGCGACCGCCGTGCTCGCCATCCAGACTCGCGAGCTGGCCAAGACCTACGGGAGGATCACCGCGCTGGCTGGCCTGACGATGACGGTGCCGCGCGGCGAGATCTTCGGCTTTCTCGGACCGAACGGCGCGGGCAAGACCACTGCGGTCAAGCTGCTGCTCGGTCTCACCAGTCCGACGTCCGGGGAGGCCTGGATCCTGGGCGCGCCGATCGGCGACCGCGCTACCCGCCAGCGCGTCGGCTACCTGCCCGAGCTGTTCCGTTACCAGGACTGGCTGTCGGCCCGCGAGGTGCTGGCGCTGCACTGTGAGCTGGCCGGCGTTCCCCGGACGAAGCGCCAGAGCGAGATCGACGAGGCCCTCGAGACGATTGGCCTGGCGAGCCGGGCCGACGACCGCGTTGGGACATTCTCGAAGGGCATGCAGCAGCGGTTGGGGCTCGGCGTGGCGATGCTCGGCCACCCCGACCTGATCTTCCTCGACGAGCCGACCTCGGCGCTCGATCCGGTCGGCCGCCACGACGTTCGCGAGATCATCCGTGGCCTGAAGGCCCGCGGGGTGACCGTCTTCCTCAATTCACACATGCTCAGCGAGGTCGAGATGGTCTGCGATCGAGTAGCGGTGGTGGACCACGGACGGGTGATCGCGCTCGGTGGAATCCGCGAGCTACTGCGCGAGGTGCATACCGTACGCGTGCGCGTCTCGAACCTGGCACCCGCCGCGGAGATCCTCTTCCACCGCTTCGGCGTGGTCGAAATTCAGAACGACTGGTACACCGTGCGCGAGATCGAGGCCGATGCCGTGCCCGACCTGGTCGCGGAAGTGGTGCGCGCCGGTGGGCGGGTCCACGCGGTCGATCCGCAGCACCAATCCCTCGAAGACCGCTTCCTTCAGCTCCTCGGAGGCTCCTCCTGATGGCTATTCTGACGATCGCGCGCCTGACCTTTCGCGAGGCGAGCCGCCGTCGCCTGCTGCTGACCGTGGCCATCCTCACCGTCGTGATGGTCGTTGCCACGACCTGGGGTTTTTCGCGCCTGGATACGCTGACCTGCGGTCGCGACCGGCAGGCCTGCCCGCCGGAGGAGATCAAGCTGGTGACGGCGCAGCTCCTGATCCTCGTCGCCTACATGTTCAACGTCGTGCTCGCCCTGGGAGCCGTCTTCGTCTCGGCGACGGCGATCTCGGGTGAGGTGGATTCTGGCATCGCCCTGGCGATGCTGCCGCGGCCGATCCGACGCAGCGACCTGGTCCTGGGCAAGTGGCTCGCGCTGGTCGTGCTCGTCTCGGCGTATGCCGCCGTCACCGCGGCGCTCGAGTTCATCGGAGTGGACCTGGTCGCCGGCTACCTTCCACCGCACCCGGTCATCGCCGTGTTCTTCCTGGCCGGCCAGAGCGTCATCTTGCTGACGCTGGCGCTGCTGGGGAGCACCCGGTTGGCGCCGATGACGACGGGGGTCATCGCGGTGGTCCTGTTTGGTCTCGCCTGGCTCGGCGGCATCGCCGAGGCGATTGGCCTCGCCTTCAACAACGCGACCATCGCCGCCGTCGGCACGGCGATGGGCCTGATCGTCCCCACCGATGGTCTCTGGCGGGGTGTGATCTTCAACCTCGAGCCCGTCGCGGTCGTTACGCTGTCCACCAGCTCGCGGGGCTTCGCGGCGAACCCCTTCAACGTCGGCGCGCCGCCGCCCCCGGCCTACATCATCTGGGCCGTCGCCTGGGTGGCGGTGATTCTGGGGTTGACGATGTGGAGTTTTGCGAAAAGGGATCTGTGAGGCACGTGGGCGATTAGGAGGATAACCTCTGGCAGTCTGCACAAGATCGCGCAGCGAGGCGAGAGACATCTTCAGTCTCTCGCCTCGCCCGCCGGAGCGGCGCACCGGGCGAGGTTCCTTTTGTCACGTTGCACTGCGACACCTTCCCAACTCGACCGGGCGGACTGCGATCTGAGACAACGCTCGGTCCAGCCTGCTACCAGATTCTAGCACGCGGGCCCCGCGAACCGTCGTCAAGATTCCCGTGGGTGCATGCGCTCCACGAGCGACGCGCGGGCGCTCGTGACGTCGTTTTCGTCAAGGCCGTGACCGACGTGCTGGCATGGGACCTCTCGACTCCGCGTGATCGCGGCGCTATGCTACAAGCACGGGTACAGCACGACCATGGCATTGCTCGACGAAGAGGTCCGGAAGAGGCTGCTCGAGCCTTGAAGGAAGGAAGACGACGATGATGGCGCAGGAGGAAGACTGACGTGCAAATTGGCAGTGGCGAACACACCTACGCCTGGATCGATCGCTGGGCCAGGATCCCCGATACCGAAACTGCGCGATTAGGCTGGGCGCATCACGCGGTCGTGGCGACCGCGGACGGCAAGATCATCGCCTTTCACCCCGGCGACCCGACCACGCTCGTCTTCGATCGCGATGGCAACCTCCAGAGCGCCTGGAACGCCGACCTGGCCGAGGCCCACGGCATGACCGTCGTCCAGGACGGCGGCACCGAATATCTCTGGATCGCCGACCAGGGAGCGAAGCGCGCCCTCCAGGACGGCTACACCTATCAGATGGCGAGCAAGGGCTGGCAGGTCGTCAAGACGACCCTCGACGGGAAAATTGTCGCGCGGCTCTCGGAGCCACCACCGCTCGCGCTCTACGCGGAAAAGCGCTACGCCCCAACCTGGGTCGCGGTGAACGAAGAGCGCCACGGGGGCAACGGCGACGTCTGGGTGACCGACGGTTACGGGCAGAGCTACGTCCACCGTTACAACAACGCCGGCGCGTACGTGGGCAGCATCAATGGCGAAGAGGGCCGGGCCGGTGCCTTCGCCTGTCCCCACGCCATCTGGGTCGATCCCCGCAAAGCGGAGCCGGAGCTGTACGTCGCCGACCGGACCAACCATCGTATCCAGGTCTACGATCTCGACGGCAGATTCAAGCGCGTCTTTGGCTCGGACTTCCTGTCGAGCCCCAGCGCTTTCGCCAGGATTGGCGATCGTTTGGTGATCGGCGAGCTACGAGCGCGACTGACGATCCTGGATGAAAACGATCAACTGGTCTGCTACCTGGGCGAGAACGAGGCCGTCTGCGGCGTCGACGGCTGGCCCAACGTCAAGGACGAGCAGGGCGCGATCAGCCGAACCGATCGGCTCGAGCCCGGCCGGTTCAACAGTCCGCACGGGCTCGCGGCGGACGGCGACGGGAACCTCTACGTGTCGGAGTGGCTGATCGGGGGGCGGTTCACTAAACTCGCCAAAATTTGAGACCGTGGAAAGGGCTGGGCAGCGGGTGGGGCTCGC
>DATLRG010000402.1:0-4257 GCA_035534795.1 Chloroflexota bacterium | reverse complement strand
GCAACTCCACGAACACTTGCCCGGCCATCTGCACGATGGCCTCTCGATCCGCTTGCTTGCCCACGAGCTTTCCTCCGCCATCCCCGGAATGCTCTCATCCTACACCCAATTCCTATCCCCCACAAAGTCACGCAGACCCGCAGTGCGGTCGCGCCGGGCCACTGACCGGGCCGCCTCCTCGGCACCCGCGGGCTCTCCGAAAGCCGCCTCCAGAGCCTGGACGCACCGTGCCTTCCAGGTGTGCAGGGTCTCCGCGAGACGGCGTGGGTGCGGCTCAACGGAGCCACCAGCCGGTACTCCCCTTCGTGCGCGATCAACTTCGCCACCCAGGCAATGCAGTCGGACGGACTGCCAGCATGACGACGGCCCGTTGGCCCTCCCTGGTTGGCACCTGGTGCATCACCGCCGACTGGACGATACCGCCGCCGGCATCACGCTGTGAGGCCCAGCTTCGGCCCGAACTCTGCGTTCGCTGGCTCGGTCAAGCCGTTGCCTTTGCATGGTCATGCTACCGCGCTCGGAGTTGACAAACCTGCCACGGCCGGTAAGAATGCCCCTGAAGCAAATCTACGTCACGCATCCCGAACTTTGGGTGGGCAGGTTGGGACTACCTTCACCACCGAGTAATCATAGCCGTTTGGGCCGCCACCACCGATGAAAACCCATTTTCAGAGTAGACCCGGAGGTTTCACGGAGGACACAGAAAGGGAATCATCACGGCCTACTCTATGTTCTCTGTGCCACCTCTGCGTCTCTGTGGTGAACCGTCCCGGTCTGACCGAACCCAGAAATTCGGGATGCTTGATGCTGACTCCTGGATCCTGCATTCTTCCGAAAAGGGGTGCGTGATGAAGGCCTTGTTCGTCGTCCTCGATACCCTGCGCGACGATTATCTCGAGCCATACGGCAGCGACTGGGTCAAGACCCCGCAGATCGCGCGGCTGGCCGAGCGCTCCGTGGTGTTCGACAATCACCGGGTCGGCTCGCTGCCTTGCATGCCGGCGCGACGCGAGTTCATGACCGGTCGCCACAACTTCCTGGAGCGCGGCTGGGGACCGATCGAGCCGTTCGACGACGTTCTGCCGGCGCTCCTGCGCCAGGCCAAGCCGAAGGGCATCTTTTCGCACCTGATTACCGATCACTACCACTACTTCTACCTCGGCGGCGAAGGGCACAACAACAGCTTCAACACCTGGCAGTACGAGCGCGGCCAGGAAAACGACTTCTGGATCAGCCGGGTCGATCAGCCGGCGTTGCCGGAGAGCATCGGGCAGCTCAAGACCCGCCCCCAGAACGCGCTGAACCGGTTCGCCCAGCGCGAGGAGCACGAGTTCTCCGGCCCGCGCTGCGTCCAGCACGCCATCCGCTGGCTCGACGATAACCAGGGCAGCGACAACTGGTTCTTGCAACTGGAGCTGTTCGATCCCCACGAGCCGTTCTACGTCGTCCAGAAGTATCTCGACCTGTACGGCGATACCTGGGACGGACCGACGTTCGATTGGCCCTCGTACGGCGTCGTTCAAGACCAGCCGGCGGCGATCGAGCATATCCGCAAGTGCTACGCTGCCCTCGTGACGATGACCGACCACTGGCTGGGCAAGCTCTGGGATACGCTCGACGCGCAGGGCCTCTGGCAGGACACGCTGGTCGTTCTGACCACCGACCACGGCACGATGCTGGGCGAGCACCAGTACTGGATGAAGAACATGATGCCCGTCTACGACGAGATCGCCCGCATCCCGCTGATCGTGCATCTGCCGAGCGCGCAGCGGGCCGGTGCCCGCGTCTCGGCGCTCACCCAGTCCACCGACCTGATGCCGACTTACCTCGACTACTTCGACGCGCCGGTCCCGCCTCACCTCCACGGGACCTCGCTTCGTCCCGCGCTCGAAGCGGACCAGGCGGTCCACGACTCGATCATGTACGGCTACTTCGGCATGGCGCTGAACGTGACCGACGGCCACCACACCTACTTCCGCAACCCGGTCCAGGAAGAGTCGACCGTCTACGCCTACACCGCGATGCCGACCCAGTTTCACGGCTTCATGCCGCGCGAGCAGCTCGCCGACGCCGAGATGGGCCGTTTCCTCTCGCACACCTACAATATCCCGTTGTACAAGGTGCCCCAAAAGACGGTGGGACCGCACCGCCACGGCGGGAACACCGGCCCGAACGGCGAGTACGTGCCCTTCCACGAGCTCTTTGACGTCGTCGCCGACCCGCGGCAAGAGCGCCCACTGAGCGATCCAGCGCAGGAAAGCCGCTGCTGCGACCTGCTGCGAGCCCACCTCGAACGGGTCAGGGCGCCGGAAGGTCAGCGCGAACGGTTGGGACTGTAAATGGGGGTGCGGGCAGCGGTTTGGACATCGCCTTTCGGCTGAGGCCGACGACGGCGTACGAGGAGGATCATCGTGACGGCGTTCTTGTGTGAGACCTGCGGCGTTCAGCACGCACCGGTACCCGGGCAGCCGGACGCTCCCCCGGGGCGCTGCCTCATCTGCGAGGACGAGCGCCAGTACGTCGGGCGCAACGGCCAACGCTGGACGACCTCGCCAGAGGGGTTGCGGGCCAGCGGACGCCGCAACGTGCTCGCGGAGCCCGAGCCGGGCCTGACCACGATCAACACCGTGCCGTCTTTCGCCATCGGCCAGCAGGCGCACCTGATTCAGACGACCGTGGGCAACCTCCTCTGGGAAGCGGTCGGCCTCTGCGACGAAGAGACCATCGCCGCCATCCGAGCGCGCGGGGGAGTCGCCGCCATCGGCATTTCTCATCCGCATTTCTACAGCGCGATGGTCGACTGGAGCCATGCTTTCGGTGGCGCCCCGATCTGGTTACCGAGCGCCGACCGGGAGTGGGTGATGCGCCCGGACCCGGCAATTCACTTCTGGCACGGCGAGACTGCCGGACCTCTGCCGGGGTCCGGCCTGACGTTGCTGCGGGTGGGTGGCCACTTCGCGGGGGCGACCGCGCTGCTCTGGCCGAACGGCGCGGAGGGCAGCGGCGCGCTGTTCTCGGGCGATCTACCCCAGGTGGCCGCGGACCCGCGCTGGGTCAGCTTTCTGTACAGCTATCCGAACATGATCCCGCTCTCGGCCGTCGAGGTGCGCCGTATCGCCGCCACGCTCGCCGCTCAGCACTTCGACCGCATCTACGGCAGTTGGACCGCGAAGGTGGTCCCGACCGACGGCGCGGCGGTGGTCGCACGCTCGGCCGAGCGCTATGTGCGGCACGTCGAGTCAGGAACCTTTGGAGAGATTGATGAACATCGTCATCCCCGATGATTTCCCGCCGGTCTACCAGGATCATCCCGAGCTGGCCCGACTGGGCCAACGCGGCGAGGTCGCGGTGTACAGCACCAAGGCCGCCTCCGCGGCGGAGCTGATCGATCGGCTGCGTGGCGCCGCGGTGGTGATCAACGTCCGCGCCTACTCGACCTTCGACGAGCAGCTTCTGTCGGCGGTGCCGGAGCTGCGGCTGGTCTCGATCCTGGGGACCGGCACGGACAACTTCGATCTGCCCGCCTGCTCGCGTCACGGCGTCGTCGTCGTGAACACGCCCGGCGCCTCGACCAGCTCCGTTGCCGAATTGACCATCGCTTTGCTCCTCGCGGCGGCCCGCCACGTCGCGCTGACCGACCGTAAAGTGCGCGAGGGCGTCTGGTATCACGAACATGGCTTCGAGCTCTTCGGCAAGACCCTGGGCGTCGTCGGTCTGGGGCTGATCGGCCAGGAAGTTGCTCGCATCGGCAAGGCATTTGGGATGCGGGCGCTCGCCTGGAGCTTTCACGACGATGCCACCCGCGCAACGGCGCTCGGCGTCGAGATGGTCGCGCTCGACGACCTGCTGCGCCGAGCCGACGTGGTGACGATCCACGTGCGCAACTCGGCCGAAGCGCGCGGCTTGATCGGCCGGCGCGAGATCGGCCTGATGAAGCCGTCGGCCTTGCTGATCAACACCGCCCGCGCGGCGATCGTCGATCAGGACGCGCTGCTGGAGGCCCTGCGCGAGAAACGCATCGCCGGCGCGGGCCTCGACGTCTTCCTTCAGGAGCCGCTGCCCGCGGACAATCCCTGGGTCGCACTCGACAACGTGGTGCTGACGCCGCACGTCGGCTGGGTGACGCACGAGGCGTCCGAACGCCTCACCAGCGCGCCGGTCGACAACGTCTTCAACTACCTGGACGGTCGCCCGACGAACGTCGTCAACCCGGCGGCGCTGGAACACCCGAAGCAGCGAGGCTAGGGCAGTTTGCCG
>DATLRG010000401.1:0-7365 GCA_035534795.1 Chloroflexota bacterium | reverse complement strand
CGTCGACGACCAGAATTGTGCTCATGGTCCACCTTTTTTCCACGACACCACTCGATCGTACGAGTTGGTGTAGGTCAACGACGTCGTACCGGCGGGCACGACGTTCGACCCGTCACGATTCATGATATACAAATTCCAGCTCCCTGAGCGATCGGATGTGAAGATCAGGTGCTGGCCGTCCGGCGACCACGCCGCCGACGCGTTATTCACCGGCGCGGCCGCCATGGTCGCGCCGTTCGTCAGGAAGGTGACGCCGGAGCCGTCCGGGTTCACCAGGCCGATATCCCAGTGGTCGTGGTTGAGGGCGGTGAAGGCGATCTGCCTGCCGTCCGGCGACCAGGTCGGCGTCGTCATCAGGAAGTCGGTGTTGGGGATGGGTGTCGCCGCTTGCGACTGGCTGGCCAGATAGAGGCCGTTGTCGCCATTGAAGACGAGCGTCTGGCCATCCGGCGACCAGCTCGGCGAGTAGCTGTGGGACGGCTGGTTAGCCGGGAGCCAGGCCGTCTTGTCGTTCAGGTCCAGCACGACGACCTGAAAGAAATCTTCCATCGACGAGTTGTCCGGCTTCATGATGTAGCCGTCGTAGCGGCGATAGAAGGCGAGGCGCGTGCCATCCGGCGACCACGCCGGGGAGCGCGCGGCAGGATCGGCGTACACCTGGTGCGCGCCCGAGCCATCGGCATTCATCACGTAGATGCCGGCATTCTGGCCCCAGACGGCGTAGGCGATCTTCGATCCGTCCGGCGACCAGGTGGGGTCCATGCCCTGGCCGACGACGTGCTGCTCGGTCTCGTCGAGGTGGGAGACGATCAGATTGCCGCCGGGCCGACTCTGGAAGACGATCTGTCCGCTGCCCACGTCGGCGAAGGTCGCCGGCGCCGTGGCGGAGACGGGGCGCGTCGCGTCCGGCGAGACCTGGTCCATCGAGAAGATGTACTCGTCGCCGAGCAGGCCGAGGGAGATCTGGTACCGCGGCGGGAGCTCCGGATGATCTTCCATGCGCGCCCGCTGGAACCGCTGGATCAGGAAGCCGGTCGGACCGGTGTACGGCTCCGAGGTGGGATAGCCGAAGATCATCAGGCCGCCGTGGGCGTTGAAGAAGTCGCGAAAGGCGCCGGCGATGGTGTGGCCGGTCCGCGGGAAGTAGGTGCGGCTGGAATCGGTAGGCGACGGAATCTGACTCGCCGGAATCGGCGGATCGCCCGGCCCCATCACCGCGTCGCCGATCAGCATCAACTGGACGTTGTACGGCGGCGGATTGTTCGGCCAGCTCTCCATGCGCGCGCGCTGGAAGTACTGGACGATACGGCCATCGCTGACCACCTGCTCGGTCCGCGGGTAGCCGAAAATGTCCAGGCCGCCGTGCTGGTCGAAGAAGGTCAGGAAGTCGCCCTGGACCCAGTGGCCGGTCTCGGGAAAGTACCGCGCGGCCGGCGCGGCGAACGACGGCGTGGCCGGCGCCAGCACGCCGACCAGAACGATCGCGACGATCCAAAGGCAGAGCTTCCTCACAATTCCCCCCACTCTCATTCATAGCGCAGCGCGTCGATCGGGTGCAGCCGCGAGGCGCGGAGCGCCGGGTAAAACCCGAAAAACAGGCCGATGGACGCCGACACGCCGAAGGCAAGGATCACCGAGTTGACCGACACCACGGTCTGCAAGTACTGGCCGTCCACCGGGACGCTGGAGAGCACCCGGGCGATGCCGACACCCAGCAGCACGCCGATCATTCCGCCCACCAGACTGACCACGACGGCCTCGACCAGAAACTGGACCAGAATATCCTGGCGACGCGCCCCGACAGCCCGTCGAATGCCGATCTCACGGGTGCGCTCGGTCACCGAGACGAGCATGATGTTCATGATACCAATGCCACCGACGACGAGCGAGATGCCAGCGATCGCCCCGAGCACGAGGGTGAAAACGCTCGTCACCTGGCTGAAGAACCGCAGGATGTCGTCTTCGCTGGTAATCGTGAAGTCGTCCTGGCTGACGTGGTGCCGTTGACGGAGCACCTGCCCGATGCCAGCGGTCGCCTGGGCCATCTGCGTGGGCGACGCCACCTTGACGTTGATGTCCTCGACGTTGCGCAGGCCGCGCGTGGTGAGCTGAGAATACACGCGCTGCTGCATCGTCGTCAGCGGGATGAAGACCTGATCGTCTTCGCTCCCGAAGCCGGTCGCGCCCTTCGGCACGGTCACCCCGATGACCTTGAAATTCTCCCCGATGCGGCCGTGGACGCTGATTTTGACCGTCTGACCGACCGGGTCCTGATCTGGAAACAGGTTGCTCGCGACCGTGGGACCGAGCACGATGACCCGGGATCGCGCGTCCAGCGCGTGCTGGTCGAGGAACTGTCCGTCGGCCACCTGGAAGTTACGGACCAGCGCGTAGGAGGGCGTGGTGCCGGTGATGCGCGTGTCCCAGTTCAACCGATTGACGATGATCTGTCCGTACGCGCCCAGCTCCGGGGCAACCCCGACGATGGGCAGGTCGCCCTCGTCGGCGATGGCGAGAGCATCTTCGTAGGTCAACGTCGGGAAGGAGCCGGCCTGCTGGCGGACGCCGGCCTGCTGGCGGGCGCCGGGCTCGATGAACAGCAAGTTCGTCCCGAGCGCCTGGATGTTCTGGGTGATCTCGCGCTGGGCGCCCTGCCCGACCGAGATCAGCGCGATGACGGCGCCGACGCCGATGATGATGCCGAGCACGGTCAGGATGGCGCGCAGCTTGTTCGCCAGCAGCGCGCGGAGCGCCACGCGGACGCTCTCGAACACGGTCATCGGCCGGTGTCCGTGCTGACCGCCGGGTGCGCCGGCCGCGAGTTTGCGTTCGGGGCATCGCTGAGAATCGATCCATCGCGAATGTGGATGATCCGGCGCGTGTGCGCGGCGATGTCCGGCTCGTGCGTGACGAAGACGACGGTGATACCCTGCTCGGCGTTCAGTCGCTCGAAGATCGCCATGATCTCTTCGCTCGAACGGCTATCCAGATTGCCGGTCGGCTCGTCGGCCAGGATCAAGCTGGGCCTGGTGACCAGGGCGCGAGCGATCGCCACGCGCTGCTGCTGCCCACCGGAGAGCTCGGTGGGCCGGTGGCGAACGCGGTCGGCCAGCCCGACCCAGGCGAGCGCCTCCAGGGCCTTCTGGCGCCGGTTCACCGCTCCGGCGTAAATCAGCGGCAGCTCGACCTGTTCGAGCGCCGTCGTGCGCGCCAACAGGTTGAACGTCTGAAAGACGAAGCCGATCCTGCGGTTCCGAATGGCGGAGAGCTGATCGTCGGTCAGGCGGCTGACCTCGGCGCCGTCGAGATAGTACTCGCCCGACGTCGGTTGATCCAGGCAGCCCAGCACGTTCATCAGCGTCGTCTTTCCGGACCCGGATGATCCCATGATCGCGACGAGCTCGCCCTGCTCGATCGTCACGGAGACGCCCCGGAGCGCGTGGACTTCCTGGGTGCCGATGCGATAGACCTTGGTCAGGTCACGGGCGACAATGACCGGCTGGCGGACCGCCCCTTCGCGGTCGCCAGCGCGCTGGGCGACAGTCACATTGCTATCCCGATCCACCGGCGAACGGCGGCAGCACCGAGGACGTCACCGGAATGACGACCGGGTCGCCTTGCTTCAGCCCCGAGAGAATCTCCGTCGAGGTGTCGTCGCTGACGCCCACGGTGACCGGGTGCGCCACGATCTTCGTCCCCTCCAGGACCGAGACGATGCGGCGGTCCCCTTCGGTCCGCACCGCGCGGTTCGGCACCAGTAGCGCGTTGTTGTGCCGGGCGAAGACGATGTCGGCGTTGCCAGTCATGCCCGGCTTGACCCCGGCCGCGTTCTTCAGCGAGATCGACACCAGGTAGGTCGCGACGCCCTGCTCGACCGAGGCGCTCGGGGCGATGGCCACCACTTTACCCGCGTAGGTCTTGCCGGGGAGCGCGTCGAAGGTCACGTTCGCGTCGTAGCCGACCTCGACGCTGGCCACGTCGGTCTCGTCGACGCTCACGTCCAGCCGCAGGTCGTTCGGATCGACGACGCCGACGACCGGGCTGCCGCCCGTCGCCGAGACGACTTCGCCGATATTCGAATTGACCGCGCTGACGATCCCGTCGAATGGCGCTTTCAGGGTCGCCCCGCTGAGGTTGTACTGGGCCAGCGCCAGCTGCGCCTTGGCCTGATCGACGGCAGCCGTGGCGGACTCGACGTCGGACGGCGTGTAGGGAGCAGACGCCAGCGCGAGCTGGGCCTGTGCCTGGGCGACTGCCTGGCGTTGCTGGGCGACGTCGGAGTCGCTAAACGGCTGCTTCTTCAGGTCGAGCGCTTGCTGGGCCTGGGTGACGGCCGCCTCGGCCTGGACGAGGTCCTCCGAGACCGGGGCTGCCTGCAACTGGGCCAGCTTGACCCTGGCGCTGTCGATCTGCGTCTGCGCGCTGGCGACCGTGGCCTGCGCCGCCGCGACGTCCTCCGGCTTGGCCGGCTCCTGCAGTTGGGCCAGGCTCACCTGCGCCTGCTGAAGCGCCACCTGATCCGACGCGACCGTCGCGTTCGCCGCGTCACAGAGGTAATGCGGATTGACCGGGTTGCAGGTCCCGTCTCGGCTGGCCTGGGACGACCAGAGCTTATCCTTCGCGTCCTCGACCGCCAGCTGGCCGGCCTGGATCGCGAGCGGGTCGGGCGGCCGTTGCAGCTTCGCCAGGCTCGCCCTGGCGTTGGCGAGCGTCATCTGGCCCTGATCGACGGCCGCCTGCGCCGCCGCCAGGTCGGCCGGGAGGCTGCCTGACTTCAGCTCTTTCAGCTTCGCCTGGGCACTGGCCAGCGCCGCGGCGGCGGAGGCGACGTCTTCGGAGCGGCCGCCCGCCAGCATGCCGTCCAGCTTGGCCTGCGCCGCGTTCAGCGCGGCCTGCGCTGCCGCGACGTCGGCCGGGCGCGGACCGGCCTGAACGGCGTCGAGCTTCGCCTGGGCGCCATCGAGGCTCGCCTGCGCCTGCTCGACCTGGATCTGCAATTCGGTCGTGTCGAGGCTCGCGAGCGTTTCACCCTGCGTCACCGCATCGCCGACGCGGACCGGGATCGTGACCAGGCGGCCGCTGGCCCGAAACGAGAGCTTCGCCTGAGTCCACGGCGCGACCTGGCCAGTGCTGTTGACGACGCCGGTGATGGTGCCGAGTTTGGCCGGCACGGTTGAGACGGCCGGGACCGCCGGCTGGGCCGGGCTGAGCAGGATGTAGACGAGGTACGCGATGACCGCGACGATCAGGATGACGATGCCCCAGAAGACGGAGCGATTCAAGCCCAGCGGGCCCCGGCTCAGCGATCGATCCGCGGTGACTTCGGCGAGTTGCATCGGCGTTGCGCTCCCATTTCCCGCCAGCCCGAGCGGCTGGCACCGAGATCAAGATACGGGCGCCCGTCGTGGACGGGGTCCCGGAGCGTCTCCCCACGAGCGGGTCGCGTTCCGCACGCCCGGCCTGGCACGATTATAGATGCGGGCAAAGGGACGGGTCAACTTTACCGGGGAGCGTTCGGGGGCCAATGCGCAAAGGCACGGGATCCGTTTGGACTTTGGACCACGAAGATCACGAAATGGCGCGAAAAGCTCGCGAAAAGATTCGGACGCGCCCCCTAACCGGCGCCTGCTTGGGCGGAGAAGCGGGCACGCAGCGGACGCGGATCGGGTTTCCGGTGCATCAGCAACAGCCGTTTTCGGTGACGTTGAGCCGGCCAGCGTGGAGTCCGTAGGGTGGCAGCTTGTCTGCCGTCGCCCGGCCCTGGTCGAGCGACGAAGCATCGCGACGGCAGACAAGCTGCCACCCTACAGACTCTGGGCCGAGCATAAGCTCAATTTTTCAGAAAGTCGCTCCTGCTTCAGCGCGGATTCCCGTGGTGAACTTGTCGGATGCACCACTTACCCCCAACAGCGGACTGAGCCCGAGGCGAGCGAAGCGTCGCGCGGGCTGCGCGACTGCCGCGTGGGGAGCATCTCCTTTTCGCGAGCTTTTCGCGGTATTTCGTGATCTTCGTGGTCCAAAGTCCAAACGGATCTTCCGCCTGATCGCCCGCTACTCGACGCATGTGTGCCGTTGCCAGTCGTCGTACTCTTCAAAGCGGCGCAATCCCGGTGCGCCCATACGCCACGAATACGGCCAGGATCAGCAGAACCAGGTTGATCGGCACCTTCGACGTCTCCTGACGCGACACGTGGAAGATCGCGGCGCCTACCTGGACGACGATCAGGCCCACCGCGGCCGCCACCGTCAGCCACGGGAGGATGCCGGTCGCGAGGGGCAGGACCAGCCCCAGCGCTCCGAGAAGCTCGGCGACGCCGATGAAGCGGACGAAACCAAGCGGCACCGCGTGGACCCAGTTCATCGATTTGCCGAGCGATTCCAGCGGTTGGGTAGCCTTCATGGCGCCCGCGAACAGATACGCAAGGGCCAACAGGCCCTGGACGATCCAAAGGGCGACGTTCATCGTCATTTCTCTCCGCGTTCGCGATGTCTTGATTCGGTTCAATCCTTCCGGGGATGGTGGGCAATTGTTCTTGAAGCGGCTGCCGGCACCCGCTTCAAGAACAATTGCTCACCATCCCCGGAAGGATTGAACGCCAGATGTTGAATGTGCAACACCTGTCGTCTATCATTGTACCGTCGGATGGCGCGCGAGACAATCTACAAAGCTCGCGGCGCGTCGTTTAGGCAACAGACGACGAAAAGTGCCGGGATAGTGCGGATTGGCGGCGGTCCGCACGAAGAGGGCCAGGTGAACGAGACCGACCGGCGCGTCAAGCGGACGCGCAAGCTGCTGCAGGATGCCTTTCTGGCCTTGATGGCCGAGAAGAGCTTACAGGCGATCACCGTTCAGGACATTGCCGAGCGCGCGGACGTGAATCGAGCAACGTTCTACGCCCACTTCGTGGATAAGTATGCCTTGCTTGACCACGTGGTGGGGGAGTGGACTCGCCAGACGTTGGCGAGGCGTGTCTCCCCCGAGTCGCCGTTCACCCAGGGGCATCTGTATGCACTCATCGTCGCCGTCCTCGAGGGCCTCGCGGAGTTCCACGGTCGCTGCAAGCCCTCGGACCGCGACCTGGGCCCGCTGATCGAAGCGCGCGTGCAGAGTGAGTTGGAAGGCTTCCTCTCGGACTGGCTCGCACGGGCCGCGACGACCGAGGTGGAATCTCGCGTGAGCCGAGCGACCGCCGCGACGGTGCTGAGCTGGGCCATCTTCGGGGCAGGAATCGCCTGGAGT
Organism: Chloroflexota bacterium; assembly: GCA_035534795.1. GTDB lineage: Bacteria > Chloroflexota > UBA6077 > FW602-bin22 > CADDYW01 > JAJPKB01. Next base: position 125 of record DATLRG010000401.1, on the reverse strand, counting down.
CGCGGGACGAGCAAGGTGTCGGCGGAAGAGATGGCGCGGGAAGTCCTGGCGCTGTTCAGTGGGGGCATCGGACGCCTGGTGAAAGAGTCGTCTCGGGTCAGCCGCGCCTCTAACGGGTTGGCCAG
>DATLRG010000400.1:0-4487 GCA_035534795.1 Chloroflexota bacterium | reverse complement strand
CATGTGGCCGCCAAAGCCGTACAGCAACGCGTTGAAGGCTTCGAGACTGTTGACAGCATAGGACATCCCGTAGAGGCCCTTTGCCTTCGCCTTCACGCACATGTTCAGCAGATCATCGGTCGTCTGCGGACTCTTCGCTGGATCGAGGCCAATCTCCTGGTACAGGTCCTTGTTGTACAGGCCGCACACGGCGCCCGACAGGATCGGAAGCATCATCAGCTTGCCCTGGTTGCGCAGCCCGTCGACCATCGCCTTAGGAAATGAGGCGACGAGATTCGGAGCAATTGAGCTCAGGTAGTCGTCGAGGGAAACGATCGCACCTGCCTGGGCAAAGGGGAAAACCATGTCGTCGTTCAAGTAAGCCAGGTCGGGGGTCGCCTTGGCGGCGGCGGCGGCGAGCATCTTCTCGCGTCGGCCGGTCCAGCTTTGCATCTGAACTTCGACTTCCAGATTCGCATACTGCTGCTTGAACTGGGCGATCAGTGGATTCCAGATGTTCTTGGGGTCATCCTTGGTCAGTGGATACGCCCACATCACCACCTTGCCACTCGGCCCCGCCGTGGCGGCAGCAGCCGTTGGCGCGGGGGCGGCCGTCGCCGCCGTGGGCTGAGCGTTTGCCGTCGGCGATGCCCCGGCTGCGGCTGTGGGCTGAGCCGCCACGGTCGGCTTCGCGGTCGCCGCAGGTGCGGCCGCGGTCGGCGCCGCCGTCGGGGTCGCGGCCGCCTGGGAACAGGCGGAGAGCAGGGTAAACGCACCGAGAGCAGACATCGCCTTGAGCAAGTTGCGACGCGAAAGGGATTCCATCGACGACCTCCAATGCAGGTTTCGATTGTGTTGACGGCACTATAGGAGATCGAGTAAAGTTTGTCAATAGTCTTAACGAAGCAAGGTCGCGCCCCGCTTCTTGGGTTCACCCCCGCCAGGTGCGCGGTCCAGTAGGAGGCTTTCTTGATATCGCCCGGTCTCATCGTCTCGGTGGACGTCTTTCCGGTTCACCTCCCGACCCGCGCGGTACTCCACTTGTCACGCGGGCCGGTCTCCAGCACGCGCGGCGCCCCGCACGTCTTCGTGCGCGTGCGCGATGGCGACGGCATCGAAGGGTGGGGCGAATGTCGTCCAAGCCACCGCTGGAGCGACGAGACCGAAGAAACGGTCGTGAGCGCAGTCCGCACGTATTTCACACCGGTGATCATTGGTCGCGACCCCTGCGACCTGGCCGGCCTGCACGCGGCAATGGATCGGGAAATCGCTCCGGGCCTGACCCGCGGCCAGCCGATCGCCAAATCGGCCGTCGACATGGCCATTCACGACCTCCTGGGGCGACGCCTTGGACTGGGACTGCCTGCACTCTTCGGACGCGCCCGCGTCGAGCGCGTCCCGCTCTGCTGGACGGTGAGCGCGGACAACCCGGCGGATGCCGAGGAGCAGGCGCGACAAGGCTCCGCCGCGGGCTACCACGGCTTAAAGGTGAAGCTTGGACTTCGGCCGGAGCGCGACGTCGAGATCGTCGAGGCCGTACGCGCGGTCGATCCCGCGGCCTACCTCTGGGTGGACGCGAACCAGGCGTACGATATCGGGACGGCCCTGCGACGCGCGCGCGTCCTGGCGGGCCTGGGCGTCAGCGTGTTCGAGCAGCCGACGCCCGCGCGCGATATCGATGCCCTTCGGCGGCTGCGGGCTGATGGGAGCATTCCCATCGCGGTTGACGAGAGCGTCTTCTCGACCCAGAACCTGCTCCATCTCCTCCGGCTGGACGCGTTCGACGTACTCGTCGTGAAGGTTTCCAAGCTCGGTGGCCTCTGGCACGCCCGACGTCTGCTCGACGTGGCCGAGGAAGCCGGGGTGCCGGTGCTCGGAAGCAGCCTCACCGAGAGTGGACTGGCGGTGGCGGCGAGCGGAGCGCTCTTCGGCGCATACCGCCTGGCCGGGCCCGCCGACTTGAACGGCCCGCAGATGCTCCAGGCGGCGCCAGGCGTGCCGTCCTGGCAAGTCGAGGACGGCGCACTGGTGGTCCCGTCGGGACCGGGTATCGGCGTGCGGCCCGACATCGCGTGGCTATCCCAACACGCAGACGGAGGCTGATCACGACTGGCTAATCGCGCGGTCCGGTTGGCGCGCGGCGGGTGGTGCGCAGGCCAAGCACCAGGAAAAGGATTGAGGCACGAGATGTTACGTTTGGGAATCGTCGATTGTGACACGAGTCACGTCTATCAGTTTTCGCGGCGGCTGAACCACGTCGACATCGAGCCGGACCAGTGGGTCGACGGGGCGCAGGTGGTCGCCGCTTACCCCGGAACCTCGCGGGTCACCGAGCCCGGTAAAGTCGACGAGTACCTCACCGCGTTGCGCGCGGCGCAGGTCGAGCTGGTCGCGCGGCCGCAGGATCTGCTCGGCCGAGTCGACGCGGTGCTCATCGAGTCGAACGAGGGCGCGGTGCACCGCGAGCGGGCCACACCGTTCATCGAGGCGGGACTGCCGGTTTTCATCGACAAGCCGCTTGCCTCGACATCTGTCGACGCTCGCGCGCTGGTCGAGCTCGCGGCCAAGCATGGCGTCCCGTTGTTCTCGGCGTCCTCCCTACGCTTCACGCCCGAGGTCCGCCAGGCGCGAACCGACGAGGCCGCGCTTGGCTTGCTGGTGGGCGCCGACGTTTTTTCTCCGGCCACCCTCCACCCGCACAACCCCGGTCTTTTCCACTACGGCGTTCACGGCGTGGAGATGCTCTACGCACTGCTCGGGAGAGGCTGCCGCGACGTGACATGCGTCTTCCATGAGGACGGCGAGGTCGTCACCGGTCGCTGGAACGACGGTCGGATCGGGGTCGTGCGGGGCATCCGACGCGGAGCGCGCGGCTACGGTTTGACGGCCTACGGAGAGCGCGCCATCCGCCAGTCGACGGTCAACCTGACCTCCCTGTACCGAGACCTGGTCGCGGTGATCGTACCGGTCCTGTCCGGCGCACCGTCACCGATCAGTCCGGAGGAGTTGATCGAGGTCGTTGCCTTCCAGGAGGCAGCGCTGGCGTCGGCAATGGCGGGCGGGCGCCCGATCGCTATGTCAGTCTGATGCGCCGCTGGGTCGAGGATTTTCATATCGGGAGATGAACAATGGCAGATTCCCGGGTTCGGGTGGCGCTGATCGGCGCGGGAACGATGGCGAACACCTACCACTACCCCTCCCTGGCGTCTTTCCCGGACGTCGAGCTGGTCGCCATCTGCGACCTGATCCAGGACAAAGCACAGGAGACCGCGCGGCGCCTCAAAATTCCGGCGGAGCGCGTCTACGTCGACTTTAAGAAGATGCTGGCCGACGTCGAGCCGCAGGTCGTTTACGTGCTCATGCCGCCCCAGCACCTCTACGAGCCGGCCATGTACGCGCTAAAGCAGGGGCGTCACGTCTTCGTCGAGAAGCCGCCGGCACTGACGACGAACCAGGCGCGGATGCTGGCCTACACCGCGGGTGAGTACAACTGCCTGACGATGGCGGGTTTTCAGCGACGGTTCGTCCCGGCGGTCAGCGCGCTCCGCGGCCGCGTTGAAAAGCGCGGCCCGATCCACTTCGCCGAGGTCGCGTTCCTGAAGGCGACTGCCAAACTTTCGATGCCCGCTGGCTTTTACGACGGCGCGATCGACCCGCTCACCTCCGACGGCATCCACGCGGTGGACCAGCTGCGCTGGCTCTGCGGCGGCGACGTTGTCGAGGTCCACGCCGACGTGCGCCAGCGCTACGTCCCCGGGCCCGTCCCGAATGCCTTCTTCGCCGCGGTCGCATTCTCGACGGGCGCGGTGGGAACGGTGCACTACAATACCGTGACCGGCCGGCGCATCTTCCGCGCGGAGTTTCACGGGCAGAACGTCACTGGCTACGTCGACGCCGATCGCGACAGTTTTCTGGTGGCCGACAACGGCGAGCCAGAGACGACTACCTCCGCCGAGTTCGGCCGCCCGTTCCTGCGGCAGGGCGAGGAGCTGCGACCGTACCACTGGCTCGGATTCTGGCACGAGAGCCGCCATTTCATCGACTGCATCAAACTGGGGCGTCAGCCGTCCAGTCACTTTGCCGACGCGGTGAAGTCGATGGAGCTGGTCGAGCGGATCCTCCAGACGCGGACGTAGCCAACCAACGACGAGGGTGCCGACACCGAGCGCTCGCTCGTTCACACGACCGCCGTCACCGACATCATCGGTGATGGACGGTCTCCTCAAGCAACTCTCGCGCGGGCGGCACCAGCGACGGATCAACCAGCGGGGCGTAGGCATCGGGTCGGCGGTCGGCGAGCATCTCCCGTCGGAACGGCGCCTCATCACCCCAAGTGAAGCTATGGGCGACACGCTCGGCGTCCAGGTCGATCGTCGCGATGCTCAGTCCGACTCCACGCCCGCAGCTCGACAACGCCACGCCGTCGGGACCGATCACGCCGCTCCGACCCAGTTGCATGCCCGGTCGCCAGGCGCGTGAGGGTGGATAGCCGTAGCCGACCCGAACCA
>DATLRG010000399.1:0-2286 GCA_035534795.1 Chloroflexota bacterium | reverse complement strand
CCTCACCCCCGCCCCTCTCCATTTCCGATGGGAGAGGGGCGGGGGTGAGGCCACCGGGCCGGACAGGCGGACGAACGACGCCGGCGAACTCCGTCCGAAGGAGCCGTCTATGCGCAATCGACGTTTGCCCGCCTTCGTCGGTACACTCGTGGCCGTCGCCCTGGTCCTGGCAGTCCCGCTCGCCGCCCAGGCGATGCGAAGCGGACTCGCCAGCAAGCCCGGCGACGTCATCTACCTGCCCGTGGTCTTGGGCCCGCCGCTCGTTCCGTGCTCGTCGCCACCTGTCCTCGTCAGCCCGATCAACACGAGCAACGAGTCGACGCTGTCCCCGCTCTTCCAGTGGAACGTCGGTACCGACCCGACGGTGACGGCGATGGGCGTCGAGATCGACACCGACCCATCCTTCCCCGCGTCCAGCGTCACGACCCTGAGCATCTTGCCGCCGACCGCGGGCGCGACGATTGCCCAGACTCGCTATCCGGGAGATCTCGATCCTTCCACCACGAACTACTGGCGCGTCTTCTTCAACTGCGGCTCCATCCAGGGCCCCTTCTCGGCCACCTGGTCGTTCACGACCGCGCCCAGCGGCGGACCTCTCCTGCCCGCGCCCAGCTTGCTCTCTCCCGCCAATGGCAGCTCGGTGTCGCCCAGCCAGGTCACGTTCCAGTGGTCGGCCGTTGCTGGCGCCCTGGATTACCTGGTGGTCTGGCAGCCCCAGAGCGAGTACCCGGACGGTTCTTTCGACTACGCTTACACGTCCACCTTGCAGTTCACCCCGGACAGTGCGCTCAGTCCAAAAACGCCGTATGTCTGGTACGCCCAGGCGCGGAACGCCTATGGCGACGGCCACTTCGGCCTCTCGAACTTCGCCACGACGAACGGCACGACCGCGCCGTCGGCACAAGGATCACGACGCGAGGACGAAGCAACCGGAGTCGGTCCTCCGCCCAGCGCGCTGCGCCTGCGGGTCCAGAGGTGACGCCTGCGCCGCCTGGTCGCCGCGGACCGGCCACGCCGATGGGAAGCTGGCCGGGCCGGGGCCGCGCCAGGGATCGGCGGCTGCGCGTGATCACCCCGCCGTCGCCGTTCGCACCATCGCCGCGACGTCGACGGACTGGTTGGTGCGCGAGGCTTCGATCGCCGCGAAGACCATCGCGACACTCTTGAGGTTGTCGTCGACGACGGTTTCCGGCACCGGGCCATCGTCCAGCCAGCTCAGGAATGCGTCGATCAGCCAGAGGTGGCCTTCGTACTCGACCTTGACCGGCGGTACTTCCTCCGTGCGCAGCCCCTGGCCGGGGGTGTACTGGTGAAGGCGGACGGTGCGATCCGCGTCGACGACGATGGCGCCGCGTTCGCACTCGGCGCGGTAGTACTCGCGGTGCCAGGTGTTCTGGATGCCGGCCGCCGTCCCGGATCCCTCGTAGCTGGCATAGACGCCGTTCGCCATCCGCATGCCGTAGAGGTCGTTGAATTCGCCCTTCGACTGACCCCAGGCGGGATTCCACTCCCAGCCGCTGAGCATCTGACACTCCGAGCCGCTCAAATTGCGCAGCATGTCGAAGTGATGGACCGCGCCGTCGACCAGGAGTGCGTGCGGAATGTCGTGACGGAAGGCGCCCCACGCGCCATACTTTCGGTAATCGGCGGCGAAGCGACCGACGAGATAGTTCAGCCGGCCCAGTCGTTCTTCGCGCAGCACCTGTCGGAACGTCAGCAGCGGGGCGATATAGCGGTAGTTCTGGATGACCGCCATTTTGACCCCGGCGTGCTTCACCGCCCGATAGATGTCGAGGCTGGCCTCCCAGGTGTCGGCGATCGGCTTCTCGCTGAGGATGTGCAGCCCGCGCTCGGCGGCGAGGACGGCGGCGTCACGATGGAAGGCCGGCGGAATGACGATCGCGCAGAAGTCGGCGTCCACGCTGGCGAAGGCGGCCCGCATGTCGGCAAAGCGCGCGGCCGCGGGGAGCTGGAGAAAGTCGCCCGCGCTCTCCAGGACGTCCCGCTGCACGTCGACCAGCGCGACGACCTCGAGCCGGTCGATGAACCGCGGCAGCATGGTGCGGACCCAATTGCCGGCCATCCCGCCAGCCCCAATCATCAAGCAGCGTTTCTTGGCCATTGTCTCCTCCACGCGCCTTGGCTTTACTTTGGTTGCCTGCCGGTATTGTAGCATCCGATACCGAGCACTATGGCAAAGCCAGGGTGAGAACCGCATGTGATCTGCTTGATTTGCGCAGCAAGTCAAGCAGATCCCATGCGGTTCTCACCCTGGCTTTGCCATAG
>DATLRG010000398.1:0-3686 GCA_035534795.1 Chloroflexota bacterium | reverse complement strand
TTTTTCACGCCTACCATCCGTCATTCCCGCCTGACGAAGCACTGGATCGATCCGAGATCACTCGTCGCCGGACTCGATCGGAATCTGTACCCCGCCCTCGTGCTCCTGGGGGGACAGCCCGCTGTAGCCAGGGCCGCCCGGCTGGTATTGGGCCTGGTGCGAGGGATGGCAGGACGACCAGTCGTAGTTGCCCAGGTCGGCTTCCGAAACGTTCAGGACGACGCTGTCGTCCGTGACGCGCTCGACCCGCGACGGCGGGACAAAGAGGTTCGAGCAACAGAGGACGTGCATGCACTGCGCGCTCGTGTCCCGCACCGTACCGATCTTGCGCCCGTCGCTGGTACAGACGTCGAAGCCCTGCTTCACCTGACTGAGATCGCCGACGCCCTTCGGTGCCGACCCAGTGGGGGCGTTCGCACCCGTGGCCGCAGCGCCTGCGGCGGCCACGGCACCGCCAGCGCCGGCCGCTCCCGTCGCACTCAGCGCAGCCGGTGGATGCTCCCAGTGCTCTTTCGCCACCTGATCGTCGGGGACGTTGAGCACGACCTGATTCGGTTGGACACGCTCGACGGCGCTAAACGGGATGTAAACGTCCTTCGGGAACAGGAACCCCTTCTTCATCAGCAGATAGTTCTGCCCGACTTCGTCGACCTTGCCGACCTGCTTCCCGTCGGACCCGCAGATCGCCCAACCCGGCTCGACGCTCTGGAGCTCTGATCGCGTCAGTTGCTCTTGAGCTCTGGTGGCGCTACCCGGCGAGATTGGCGCCTCCGATGGAGTTCGTTCGGCGCTGGGAACCTCGATCGAGCCGAGCTGCTCCATGATCGAACGAGCGTCGGAGGCGCGGTTCTCGGTGCGCACCGTCACCAGATTGTAGCCCTCGCGGACTTCCTGGCCGTACCACTCGGCGTGCGGACGCTCGATGCCCAGGCAGGTGAGGGCATCGGTCAGGCTGCCTTGACCAGAGCTCGGCTGCTGCCGATTGAGACAGTCCGCGATCGTCCCAGCGGCCAGGACGGAGCCGATTCCTGACAGAGTAACGTTGCGATGGTCCGGGATCCACGCGAACGTGTTTGGCCCGGGGGCCGGGGCAGTGCCGGCCGCTCGCGCCACGCCGCCACGCAGGACCAGTCCCACATCCGAGGCGTCGAACCCTCGATCGCGTAGCTCGCGGACCGCGGCGTCGGCCTGATCGCGACTGGGGAAGATGCCCGCGATGATAACCGCCATGTTCACCTCTCCTTGACGTAGTCGGACATCGCCGGAACCGCAGAGCCAGGCAATATCTGTACCGAGCCGCCAGAATCCCGATTCCGGAGCGTGGCGGGCGTCGCGGCGCAGTGATATAGTGCCTCTGTGCAAAATTTCACTGAACCCGCGATGGAGACAGCCCACGCCGTTCGGGGGTGGACGGCATTGGCGCCCCACGTGGGAATCGTGCTGGGGTCGGGTCTCGGACCGATTGCCGATCGCGTGGAGAACGCGGTTCGCATCTCAACCGCCTCGCTGCCGCACTTTCCGCGTTCGACGGTGGCGGGCCACGCCGGCGAGCTCGTGGTCGGCTTGCTGAGCGGGCGGCCAGTTGCCGTCCTGTCCGGACGGGTCCATGGCTACGAGGGGTATTCCGGCGCGCAGATCGCGTTTCCGGTTAGACTGCTCCACGCGCTTGGCTGTCGTGACGTGATCGTGACCAACGCCGCCGGAGCGTTGAACCCTGGCTTCGCACCAGGTGAGGTCATGATCCTCGACGATCACCTCAGCCTCCCGAGCCTCGCCGGCCTCAGTCCACTCGTCGGCGAGGCATCAAGCGCTAGCCGGCCACGTTTCGTGGACCTGACGAACGCCTACGCGCCCGCGCTCCGGCAGATTGCCGAGCGCGCGGCCGAGGAGGCTCGGATCGAGGTCCGTCACGGGGTCTACGTCATGGTGGGTGGGCCGAACTTTGAGACGCCAGCCGAGGTGTGCTTTCTCCGCGCGGCCGGCGGCGACGCCGTGGGGATGTCGACCGTTCCGGAAGTCATCGTCGCCCGACAGCTTGGGATGCGCGTCCTTGGTCTCAGCGTGATCAGCAATCGGGCGGCCGGCCTGCCCGGGGCGTCGCTGACTCACGACGATGTGTTGGCAACGGTGGCCCGTGCGGTGCCCGCAGTCGCACGAATTATCGATGGCGTTCTCGTGAGACTCGCGACGTGAGCCGACACCGCGCCGCGTGGGTTGTCGCTGCTGCGCTCGTCCTCGCGACCGGACTCATCGCGTGCCAGCCAACGCGGCCGTCTCCCACGCCGCCACCGGTCGCCAGCGCCACGGCTCAGCCGTCGCCGACGATCCTGGCAACCACCGTCGTCGACACGCCGACGGCTCCGCCAACCGGCACGCCAGTGCCGCTCGCCTCCGCGACGACGGTAGCTACCCCCGCGGCCCGCGCGCCGGCCACGACGCCGCCTCAGCCGGTTCACGTGGTTGCCATCCCGTCACCCCCGGCCCGCGATCTGGTCGACTTGCAGCGTCGGCTGAAACCGGTGGCAACGCCCGTTGCCCGCCCGACGACAGGCCCAGCGCCGAACTACGCCGTTGGAACCGATCAGACGTTCTGGGTGGCAAACCAGGAAGCTCAGAGCTATTTCCACGTGCGGGCGCGCATTGTCGACAAGACTGACCACGCCTACTGGTACGTCCAGGACGGCGTCGACCTGGCGACCTCGGACCTGCACGACGCGGCCACCTACTTCGAGGATCATACGTACAGCACCGAACACCAGCTCTTCGGGAGCGAATGGTCGCCCGGCATCGACGATGACGAGCACATCACTATTCTGGTGGGGCACATCCCTGGCGTCGGCGGCTACTACAGCACGGCCGACGAGTACGACCGACAGGTGAATCCCTATAGCAACCAGCGCGAGATGATTTACATTAACGTCGACTCCGTGCGTCCAGGCGGCGTCGGCTTCAACCACACCGTCGCCCACGAGTTCATGCACATGATTCAGTTCAACGTGAACCGTTGGCAGAATAGCTGGGTCGACGAAGGCTCAGCCGAGCTGGCGGCGCAGGCGGTGACCGGTGAGGCCAGCGGGGCACTCGGGGCGTTCGAGCGAGATCCCGATACCCAGCTCAACGCCTGGGCGAGCGAACCGTCCGCGGCCACGCCGCATTACGGGGCGGCTTACCTCTTCATGCGGTACGTCTCCGAGCAGTTCGGCGGGTTTCAGTCGATCGGAAAGGTCGTAGCCGAGCCGGACCGAGGCATGGCGAGCTTCGAGCGGTTCTTCCAGGCCATCCGTCCAGCACGCACGTTCGATCAGGTTTTTGCCGATTGGGTCGCGGCCAATGCTCTCGACGATCCCGTGCTGGACCATGCTCAGCTCGGGTACCATGGGCTGCGACTCTCCCTGTCGATCACGCCGGGACCGGCAATGAGCGCGGCGTTGACAGGTACGGTGCATCAATTCGGCACCGACTACTACTCTATTCGGCCGACTGGCCCGGCTACTCTCGAATTTAGCGGTGCGCCACGGACCGAGTTGACTGGCGCGAACCCACACGGCGCTGCCTACGAGTGGTGGAGTAACCGTGGCGATTCGATCGACACGCGCCTGACCCGCGCCGTCGACCTGAGCGGCGTCAAGTCGGCGACGCTGCACTTCTGGATCTGGTACGACGTCGAGAAAGACTTCGATTATGGC
>DATLRG010000397.1:0-2043 GCA_035534795.1 Chloroflexota bacterium | reverse complement strand
GGCGCTGGCCCAGTTATACGTGCGCGCCGGTCTGGCTGGCAACGGCGAGACCGACGCCGAGCGACGACGGCGGCAGGGACTGGCGGCGCTGCAGCGACTACGTGAGCTTACCGCTGACCTGCCACCGGTCGACGCGGTTCAGCTAGTCCGAGATGGTCGCGAAGAGCTCGAGCGCCGGACGCCTCTGTCGTGGCAACCGTCGTCGACGCCAACCTTGTCGTCTCGATTTCCAGTGGCGATCCACGTCGGCCGCGAGCCTACGCGTTGTTTCAACGGTGGGTCGACGCCGGTGAGCAGGTCCACGCCCCATCGTTACTGCCATATGAAGTCGCGAGTGCCCTGACCCGACTGATCGGTGATGACTAGCCTGCACTTCGATACCCTGGAAATTGATGACCACGTTCTCGACAAGATCGAGGTGCGGCACGGCGTGGCCTTCGCGGAGGTTCTGGAAGCCTGCTCCGCCGAAGAGCGCCACGTTCGGCGGAGTCGCGAGGGCCTTTACAAGGTCTTCAGTCAATCTGCAGCAGGATGCTATCTTCTGGTAGTCCTGGCAAACCACGAGGGCGGAATCTGGAAAGTTGCGACGGCTAGAGAGATGACTCGAGAGGAGTGCCGACTCTACCAGCGCTCGCGAGGAGAATGATCATGCCTGAAATCGAACAAGGGATCGAACGGATTGACCAGGGAGGCACGGCCTGGGACGACGCCGATGAGGTCGTCGACACGACGGTGAGGCGCCCCCTGGGCCTGGTGGTTCCCGTCCGCTTCTCGGCGGAGACGTGGGAGGAGCTGCGTCGGGAGGCGTGTGAGATCGGGGTGGGCCCAGGCACGCTCATCCGCACGTGGGTCCTGGAAAAGCTGCGCGACACGCAGCGGCCGCGGAAGACGGCGTAGCAATTGCACGCGCTTCGCAACCGTCTGCGGAGGCTCGTCGCGTCGTTCGCCGGTCGGCGCGTCCTCGCTCTCGGCGACATGGTCGCTGACGAGTATATCCTTGGCCGGCCGGTCCGCCTCTCGCGTGAAGCGCCGCTACCGGTGCTCGAATGGGTCGACCGCTACATCGTGCCGGGTGGCGCCGCGAACGTCGCGCGCAACGTCGGCAGCCTCGGAGCGAGCGTCGCCGTCGCCGGCGTCATCGGTCGCGACGAGCCGGGTCAAGCGCTCCGCCAGCGGCTGGAAGCGGCCGGCATCGACACCGCCGGGATCATCGAAGAAGAAGGCCGCCCGACCTCGTCGAAGACGCGGATCATCGGCGGCAGCCCTCAGGTCGTCAGCCAGCAGCTGGCGCGGATCGACCGGGTCGTTCGGACGGCTCTTCTCGCCCAGACTCAAGCTCGCCTGCTCGACTATCTCCAGTCTGCGCTCCCGCGTTTTGACGCGATGATCCTATCCGATTACGAGAACGGGGTCATCGGAGCGGACGTAATCGGCGTGGCTCTTCCCCTCGCCCGCCAGCACGGTCTGACGATCGTCGTGGATGCCCACGGCGGCTTCGAACGCTTCGCCGGCATCACCGTGGCGACGCCAAACCAAGACGAAGCCGCGCTAGCCGTCGGTCGCGAACTCCACACCGACGACGAGGTGCGCCAGGCCGGACACGATTTGCTGCGGCTGATGGATGCCCGCGGCGTGCTGATCACGCGCGGCGGAGAGGGCATGACCGTCGTCGAAGCTGACGGCCCCTGCCACCACCTGCCAGCAACGTCGCCGAGCGAGGTTCGCGACGTCACCGGCGCCGGCGATACCGTCGCCGCAGCGGCGACGCTCGCGCTGGCGACAGGTGCGAGCTTGCTCGAGGCTGCCCACCTGGGCAATCTAGCGGCCGGTCTCGTCATTCGCCGCCTCGGAACCGCGACGGTCGCATGCGCCGAGGTTCTCACCGCGATCGAAGCATCCAACTGCTAGAACGTCGGTCAAGTAGACATAGTCGACTTGTTCTCGGATGCTATCTTGACAATAAGGCCCCGTGTGTGGTCTGCTCAGGGCATTCTTCGGAATGAGAAGGAGCAGACGATGCGACCGTCTCTGTGGCATCCGCCG
>DATLRG010000396.1:0-15074 GCA_035534795.1 Chloroflexota bacterium | reverse complement strand
GGCCCAGCCGGCAATCAGCCCGACGACCAGCCACGGCACCAGCGCGAGCACCGTGCCCAGGGTAATCAGGAAGAACGCGGCGAACACCACCGCGATGATGACGAGGGCGATGATCAGACACATGGGAGAACTCCTCCGGATGTAGTAGCCGTTCATAGGAAGAGACGCTTTCACCACCCGATTTGTTTCATCGGGCCACGGCCGGTGTCGCCGATCGTCGCCGTGTTGCGATCTCCTCAGGAACAGGAGTTGTTTGCCACGTACGGCAAGTAGATTTTGAAGCCACCTTGTGTGGCCTGCGCCGGCTCGAGCGTGGCAGCAGCGTTCGACGCCGTACAGCCGGTGATCTCGATGCCGGTGTAATAGCTGTTCAGGATGTCAGTATACGCCACGTGGGCGTTTCCCTGCCCTGCCGCCCCCCACTGACACATCCCCACGCCGTGACCGTAGTAGCCACAGGTGCTGAGGTCCGACGAGCCGTTCCACGTACAGGGCCGGGCGCGGCAGTAGCTGACGTAGTTCCAGCCGGCGCTCGCGCAAATGTACTGGTTGTCGGAGTTCCTGCCGCTGTAGGCGATGGCGTCTTCGCTGTTCCTGGTCGTGACACCGTTGCACTCCGCGAAAAAGAAGGCGAAGATGACCGCGCCGTTCACCGTCATGACCTGGCCGGCGGTCGCGTCGACCGCGGCATTGGTGCTGGGCCAGAGGTTGTTGGGATTGTATACCTGGCAGGCGGTGGTGGCGCAGATGTAACCGTACGCGAGAAAGTGCGCCACCCCGTAGCTGCGCGCGGCGACTGACTGCGCCTGGAGGGTCGCCGCTGGCCAGCTCGGCGGCACCTCATTGGGAACGACCCCTTTGACGTAGTCCTCGAGGGGAATCCACTGCGACGAATTGTTTGGCGGAACGTTCGTTACGTAAATCTGCGACGGCAGACCGCTGGACGCGATGCTCAGGGCCTGGGCGCTCAGCGCTGCCCTGGATGGGAGTGGCGACTGAATCTGGGTGACCATGCGCTGATAGAGCACCTGCTGCTGGTCGGGCGTCGGATTTTGCGGAACGAGGTCGAGGTCGAGCGGCGCATAGCCAGTGGACGAGACGATCTGGTTGAGGCGAATCACGCCGACGAGACTGTCTTTCGCAACGCGGACGGTGTAGGTGCCCGGCGGGACCGGCAACACGTAGGCGCCCGTCTGATCGGTGGTGGCTCGCGCGCCGCCGGGATCGGCCTGGACGAGAGCGCCGGCCACTGGTTGAAGCGTCGCAAGATCGATCGCCTGCCCGGCGAAGCCGGTGCCCGACGACAGCGCGAGAGAGCCGGCCGCGGCCCCCGGCAGCATCGCCAGCCCGGCGACCCCGGCGAGGCCAGCCGTGCGCAGGAGGGTTCGGCGGGAAAACTTGTTGGACTTTCGATCTGACTCAGTCATTGGAAATCAGCCTGCTCTGCGTTTCGGGGAGACGCTGGGGAGTGACCGGGGGAACGGTGGCCCGCGGGTCACTACTGCCCCAGCCACTCCCCAGCACCTCCCTCGCAGGAACGCTAACAGTGACTGAACCTGACGTCAATGCTGAATTCCGTAAAGTCGCGGTTGGAATGAAGGGGTGGGCTGGACTTGCTGCGCAAATCCAGCCCACCCCTTCATTCCAACCGTGGACTAACCGGAGGGCGCAACCGCCGCTGGAATGGATTTGACGCTGCCCCGATCACCTGTCTGAGAAATGCTTGACATAAAGCCTCCCGCTTGATAGACTAGACGCCAGATAGGCAAATGTCGGCTCTGCGGGGCAGTCGAGGCCGGAGCTGGTTCGCCTTCTAGCGCGCTGGAGCGCTATCCTTAATGGGAAGGGGGTGGATGACATGGAAGAGCGTCGTGAGATGACCGTGCGCGAAGCCGGTAAGAAGGGCGGAGAGACGGTCAAGCGCAAGTACGGCCCTGGCTACTACGCCGAGATCGGCAAGAAGGGTGGCGAGGCCGTGGCTGAGGAGCGAGGCCGCGAGTTCTACGTCGAGATCGGCAAGAAGGGCGGCGAGGCGGTGATGCGCCTCCACGGTCCCGAGTTCTACTCGGAGATCGGCAAGAAGGGCGGCCAGTCGGTCAAAGCCAAGCACGGCCCGGATTACTACGCGCGCATCGGTCGCAAGGGCGGTTCTGCGAAGAAGAAGCAGGACTAAGAGTTTCTATCAAAGCCTGGGTTTCAGCGCGCTCCGCGCGCTGAAACCCAGGCTTTGATCGTGTTTCTAACCGACGCCGGACTCGCCACGGGCCCCTGGAGACCAGGGTAAGCGTCGCGAATCTGTCGATCGGGAGACCGGGTCAGCGCTGACCCGGTCTCCCGCCTTCCCTACCACGGGGATGATCGCTTCCCGAGACCTGGACTCCCCCTCTGTGCCGCCCTCCGGTCGCGTATCCGCGGTTTTGGTGTTGCCCAGACGGCCGATGCCGATCATCTCGTGCCACCACTCCTTCCCTCGATGGCGCCTTTCACCTCCTGTCTCCTGACTTCTAACTTCTGACTCCTGCCTTCTCCTGGCCCCGTTCTGGCATAGCACTTGCGTTCGGTCGTGGTGTCGCCACGTCGGCGGCGCCCGTCGCCAACGCCCACCTCGGTTGACGTCGGGCCTGTCCCGCTGTGGTAGCGGACGGTTGCTACCAGGATCTGGCCGATGCTTCGACGAGTCGTGATCTTCTGCGCGGCAGCATTGCTTTTGATCGCCATCGCCGGCACTGTGCAGCTCGGCCAGGTGGACCCGACGGTGGCCCTCTCACTCGCTCTACTGGCCGGTCCTCCCGCGATCCCGACGCCGACGCCCGCGGCATCCGACGAACCATCGCCGCGGGGTGGCCTGGGGAACAGTCGAAAGGACGTCGAGGCGGCCTTCGGTCTGCCGACCGGCCTCCAGGGGACGATGATCGCCTACCGCGATGGACAGTACGCCGCCACGTACGCAGACGGTCGCGCCACGGCTATCCTGGTCAGCTTCGCCGATTCCCCGCGGACGCTCGCCGTTGCGAGAAAGGCGACGCACGCCTACATCCCGGACGACAGCCGGTTCATCGGTACGCTCAGCGCCGGCCCGTCGCGCATCGCCGACGTCTACCAGAGCGCGCGTCTGGGTGCCCGCGTGGCGCCGATTGGCGGGACTCCGCGCGGACAATTCGCCGTGGTGTACGAAACGACCGGGCCCGACGCGGTGAAGGACGTGCTGTTCATCGTCGGCCAGATCCCGCAATCGTCGTAGGAGGCGTGGCGCGATGCCACCGGCTTCGCCGCGCCGAGACCCTGGCGGCGGTCTTGAGGGCGCATCGCGCGTTTGACGCCAAGCTCGCCAGATGCTATCATGGCCAACGGCAAGCGGGGAAGCAGGCCGCGCAACGGGCTGGCGCGTAGTTCGGTTCGATGGTGGCCACGGCGGATTGGCCCGCTGGGAGCGCACGTTGCAGTTTCGCGATTACTGGCTGGTCTTCAGCAAGCGCTGGTGGTTGGTCGTCCTCGTCGCCTTCGCGGCGTGTGTGGCCAGCTACGGGTACGCGAAGCTTCAGACGCCGATGTACCGCGCCGACGTCCAGTTGCTGGTGACCCCCTCACGGCTCGACTACGGCCTCACTCTCGTCATCGACAACACGCTCACCCAGTATCAGTTGCAGCTCCTCACTCGGACGCTCGCCACGCAGGTAGACCAGGACCTCAAGCTGGACCTGCCGGTCGAAAAACTGCTCTCGCGGGTCCACGTGAGCGCGGATACGAACGGTTACCTGCTCGACATCACCGTGGATGACCCCGATCCGAACAACGCCCAGGCCATCGCCCGGGACTGGGCCGAGAAGTTCATCGAACAGCAGCAGGCCGCCATGGCCCAGGCGGACCCCACGGACCGCACCAACATCCAAGAGCTCGATCCGCCGTTGCCGGGCGTGCTGGTCTTCCCCAAGACGAAGCAATACGTGCTGGCGGCCGGTGTCCTCGGGCTGGTGGTTGGCACGGCGCTCGCCTTCTTGCTCGAATACCTCGACGATACCTTGAGAACGCCCGAAGACGTGGAGCGCTTCGTCGGGCTGCCCCTGGTCGGATCGATTCCCACCGCCACCGAGATCACGCTGCCGCATCCAAACGGGAGAGCGAAGGTTGGCGTGACGGAAGGACACCAATGATGGCCGACGTCGCCTCACCCTTAGTGACGGTCGTGCAGCCACGTTCGCCCGTCTCCGAAGCCTATCGGTCCCTCCGCACGAACATTCAGTTCTACGCCGTCGATCGATCGATCCAGACGCTCCTGATTACCAGCGCCAGCCCCGAGGATGGCAAGTCGACCACCCTGGCCAACCTGGCGGTGACCTTTGCCGAGACCGGCCGATCGGTCGTCGCCGTCGACTGCGACTTGCGACGCCCGTCGCTGCACAAGCTCTTCGGCCTGCCGAACGAAGGCGGACTCACCGCGCTGATCCGTGAAGAGCGGGCGTTGGGCGACGTCATTCTGTCGACCGACGTACCGCACCTCGGCATCCTGCCAAGTGGACCGCTGCCCCCGAACCCATCCGAGCTGCTCGGCTCCCAGCGCATGGAGCGCGTCGTCGAGTCGCTCCGGAGCGCCGCCGACGTCGTTCTCTTCGACTCACCGCCGACGATCTCCGTCACCGACGCTGCGGTGTTGGGCGCGAAGATGGATGGAGTTTTGCTCGTGGTCAGTGTCGGCAAGACCAAGCGCGATCACGTGATGCGGGCGAAGCAGCTGCTCGAGCGCGTCAATGCCAAGGTGCTTGGCGTCGTGCTGAACAACGTCAAGTTTGATGGCAGCCTCTATCGCTACTACGGCTGAGTGCCGCGGTGATCGACCTGCACACCCACATCCTGCCCGGCGTGGACGATGGGGCCGAAACCCTCGAGGACGCGCTGGCGATGGCGCGTGTCGCCCACGACGACGGGATCAGCACCATCGTCGCGACGCCCCACCGCAACCCCTGGTCGTATCGCGCGGACCGGGCCGACGCCGAGCGCCGCCTGGAGGACGTGCGTCAGGCCTGTCGGGCGAATGGCATCGAGATCCGTCTGCTGCTTGGCGGGGAGGCCTACATCGCGCCGGACCTGGCCGACCAGGTCCGTGGCGGCCTGGCGTTGACGATCAATGGCGGCCGCTTCTTGCTGGTCGAGTGGCCCTACGACCAGTACCCCGGCTATAGCGAGCAGGTCATCTTCGATCTGCAAGTGCGCGGGATCGTGCCGATTGTCGCGCACGCCGAGCGATACCGGATCGTCCAGCGCGACCCCAGCTATCTGGCCAGGCTGATCGAGCGCGGCGTGCTGGTGCAGGTCACCGCGAGCAGCCTCCTCGGCGAGTTCGGCCCGGAGATTCAGAAGGTGACCGAAACGCTGGTGACGTGCGGCCTGGCGCACCTGATCGCCTCGGATTCGCACGCGGTCGATCGACGGCCGCCGGTCCTCAGCGCGGCGCGTGACCGGGCGGCGGCGCTGATTGGCGAGGTACGCGCCCGGGCGATGGTCACGGACGTTCCGCGGCACGTCATCGACGACGAGCTCGTCGAGCTTCCTCCCCCGACGTTGCGCAAACCGCAACCATTCTGGGCGTTCTGGAGGTCATGACCATGAAGGGCCTCATCCTGAGCGGCGGGAAAGGGACACGCCTGCGCCCCATCACCTACACCGGTGCCAAGCAGCTCGTGCCGGTCGCGAACAAGCCGGTCTTGTTTTACGCCATCGAGGACCTGGTCGAGGCCGGCATCTCCGACATCGGCATCGTCATCGGCGACACCGGCGATCAGATCCGCGCGGCGGTGGGCGATGGGACCGCGTTCGGCGCGACCGTGACCTACATTCCGCAGGAGGCGCCGCTGGGCCTGGCGCACGGCGTGAAGATCGCCGCGGATTTTCTCGGCGAGGACCGCTTCGTCCTCTTTCTCGGCGACAACTTCATCCGCGACGGCATCGTGCCGCTGGTCGACGAGTTTCGCTCCGGCCAGGCGAACTGCCAGATCCTCCTCTACCACGTGCAAAACCCCGAGGCATTCGGCGTGGCCGACGTGCGCGGCAGCCGCGTGCTGCGGGTCGTCGAAAAGCCGAAGGACCCGCCCAGCGACCTGGCGATCGTCGGCATCTACATGTTCGATCACCACGTCTTCGAGGCGATTCAGCAGATTCGCCCGTCGGCGCGCGGCGAGCTCGAGATCACCGATACGATTCAACTGCTGATCGACCAGGGATTGCACGTCGTGCCCAAGATCATCGGCGGCTGGTGGATCGATACCGGGAAGCACGCCGACATGCTGGAAGCCAACCGCCTGATTCTGGAAGTGCAGGAGCCGGCGATGCTCGGCACCGCCGACGCGGACTCCCAGATTCTTGGCCGAGTCGTCGTTCAGCGCGGTGCCGAGATTCGGAACAGCGTGATCCGCGGTCCGGCGATCATCGGGGAAGAGACGCGGATCGTCGATTCCTACGTCGGTCCGTTCTCGTCGATCTACCACCACTGCCTGGTGCAGGGAAGCGAGATCGAGCACAGCATCATCCTGGAGCACAGTCGCATCGTCGACGTGCCGCACCGGATCGAGGAGAGCCTGATCGGGCGCAACGTCGAGATCGCCCGGTCGCCGATCAAGCCCCGCGCCTACAAGCTGATGCTCGGCGACTACAGCAAAGTCGGCATCCTGTGAGGACGAAGAGGGACGTGACCGCACTCACCTTGTTGGTCACCGGCGGCGCCGGTTTCATCGGCTCGAACTTTGTCCGGCTCTGGCTCGAACGGCATCCGGCCGATCGCGTGCTGAACCTGGACGCGCTGACCTACGCGGGGAACCTGGCCAATCTGGCCGATCTGACCGACGACCAGCGCGAGCGCTACAGCTTCGTCCACGGCGACATTCGCAACCAGGAGCTCGTCGAGTACTTGCTCGGCGAGCATCACGTCGACGTGATCGTCAACTTCGCGGCCGAGTCGCACAACAGCCGCGCGGTGCTCGACCCGGCGGCCTTCCTGCGCAGCAACGTCCTGGGCGCCCAGGCGCTGCTCGAGGCCTGCCGCGTCAAGGGCATCGCCCGCTTCCACCACGTCTCGACCTGCGAAGTGTACGGCGACCTCGACCTGGAGAGCCCGGACTCGTTCCGCGAGGATAGCCCCTACCGCCCGCGAACGCCCTACAACGCCTCGAAGGCCGCGACCGATCACGTCGTGCGCGCCTATTATGAGACGTTCAAGGTGCCGGTGACGCTGTCGATGTGTGCGAACAACTACGGACCGTACCAGTTCCCCGAGAAGGTCATCCCGCTGTTCACGACGAACGCTCTGCTGGGCAAGCCGCTGCCGCTCTACCGTCACAGCCAGAACCGCCGCGAGTGGGTCCACGCCGTCGACCACTGTCTGGGCATCGAGCGGGTCCTCGAGCGCGGTGTCGTCGGCGAGACCTACCACATCGGGACCGGCGTCGAGCAGAGTGTCGAACAGATCGCCGACGCGATTCTCGACACGCTTGGCCTGTCCGCGTCGCTCAAGACCTACGTCGAGGACCGCCCCGGCCACGACCGCCGCTACCTGCTGGACTCCACGCGCATCCGCCGCGAGCTCGCCTGGCAGCCGACGATCGACTTCGCGCAGGGATTGCCCGAGACGGTGCGCTGGTACCAGGAGCACCCGGCGTGGTGGCAGCCGCTGCTGGAGAAAGCAGCAGTGCAGGAAACGGGCTGGAAGGCAGGCAGTCGAGGGTTGGAGTAGACGTGCGCCATGCTCACCACGCCATCGGCCGACGTTCAGCGGATGCTGACGCTGCTCCGCGCGCGGATTCGACGGGTGCTGGGCGACAAGCTCAGCGGGCTCTATCTGACCGGCTCGCTGGTGACCGGCGATTTCGACGACGACGTCAGCGACATCGATCTGGTCGCCGTGACCTCCACCAGCCTGGGACCAACGGAGATCAACGCTCTCGGGGCGATGCATCGCGCGATCGCCGTCGCAGAGAAGCGCTGGGACAATCGGATCGAAGTCGTCTACCTCACGACCGACGCGCTCCGGACCTATCGGACGCGAACCAGCACGATTGCCGTCACCAGCCCGGGCGAGCCATTCCATACCAGGGACGCCGGGAAGGATTGGCTGATCAACTGGTACGTGGTCCGCGAAAAAGGCGTGACGCTCTTTGGCCCCTCGCCGAAGACGCTGATCGATCCGATTTCGCCAGTCGAGCTGGTCCAGGCTGTCCAGGACAGCGCACGAGCGTGGCGTGACTGGATCAAAGAAACCGAGCCGCGACACCGTAACGCTCAAGTGTACGCAATTCTAACGATGTGCCGGGCGCTCAATACCTTCAACACAGGAGGTTATCTCTCAAAGAGACAGGCAGCGCTCTGGGCCCAGCAGCACCTGCCCGCATGGGCGTCGATCATTCGGCGCGCGCTCGTATCCTGGCGAGATGATTGGTACAGGGACGACGTGGATCACGGTGCGACGCTCTCGGAGACGGTCCGCTTCGTCAACGCCGTCGTCGATCAGATTGTCAGGTGACGCGATCGCTCTTTGCGCTCGCGCAAAGAGCGACCCGTGCTTCTGACGTACGCTAACATCCTCGGAGTAAAGGGACCGGTCCGGCGCGGCACAACCTCTTCAGCAGTCTCGCACGCCGTAGATGTAGCCGAGGAGCGAGCCGAAGATGAGGTGTAAGGAGAGGCTCGCCAGGGCCGGGCGGGCAGAGCCGGTCCTCCGCGCGAAGATTCCCGCGCCCATAAACGGCATCGCGATCAGCATCGCCATCACCAGCCAGACGCCCGTCGCGAAGGTGAGGCCCGCGGCGACGTTGCCCCGGACGGGACCGTACCCCTTCGTCAGCCACCGCAGACTCGGGTAGAGCCGCGTCGCGTAGAGGAGCCCGAGCAGCGCGCTGTCGATCAGGTGGAAGATGATGCCGACGATCCACCAGCCTTGCTTCCCGCCGGAGACGTAGCGCAGCGCGTTGTGGGCAAAGGCGAGCTCGCTGACGCCAAACACGGCTCCGAGCCAGTAGCCGGCCAGCGCCATGACGTAGCCGGCGGTGACGCCCGCGAACGCGGCGCGGGCCAGGTGGCAGTCGTTCTCTCTTGCCCGGTTGGCGATCATCCCGACACCTCCAACAAAGACGTTGATTGCTCGACGTGGATCCCGCCGGTCGTCTGGAGGACCTCCACCCGCGAGTCGGTGCCCTGGCCGTGGAACCGCAGGTCGGCCGTGCCGCCGGCGAAGGGGATGCCCCGCACGGTCAGCTCGTCGAGCCACTCGGGGAGCGTTGGCTGGACGAGCAAGCGATGGTGCGCGAGATCGGGTTCGAGGCCGAGGATCGCCCGTAGCAGCAACGGTATGCTCCCCGCCGACCAGGCCTGGGGAACGTTCGCGTCGGGATAGAGCACCGGCCACGCGGTTTCGCACCGGTCCAGGCCAGCCCACAGCTCCGGGAGGCGCCCATGGGCAAAGAAGCCGCTCGCGGCGAAGATGCCCTCGGCGATGCGGTTCACCTTCTGCCAGTGACCGTAGCGTTTCAGCCCGAGCGCGATCAAGGAGTTGTCGAAGGGCCAGATCGACCCGCGCTGGTAGGCCACCGGGTCGTAGGCGCCGTTGTGGCGGGAGAGCGTCCGCACGCCCCAGCCGCAGAACATGTCGGGCGCCATTAGCCGCTCGGCGACAAGGGCCGCCCGGTCGGGCGGAACGATCCGGGTCCAGAGAAGCTGGCCCGGGTTGGAGGCGATGGTGCGAATCGGCTGCTTGTCCGGATCGAGGCCAAAGGCGTAGTACTGGTCGTCGGGCAGCCAGTAGCGATCGTTGAAGGTCTGGCTCAGGTCGGCGGCGCGTTTTTCGGTGGCATCCGCCTGCGCCGCGTGTCCGAGGGCCCGGTAGATCGCGGCGGCGCCACGGAGCGCGGCGTAGTAGTAGCCCTGCACCTCGACGATCGCGATCGGGTCCGGCACGATCGTCCCGTCGGGATAGACGACGGCTTTCCCCGAGTCTTTCCAGGCCTGGTTGTGGTAGTCGTGGGGCGAACGCATCCAGTACTCGACGAAGCCGTCGCCGTCGATGTCGCCGTATTCCGCCGCCCAGCGCAGGCAGCCCTCCATCGGCGCGAGGAAGTGTTCGAGCAAGGTGTGATCGCCGGTGAAGCAGTAGGTTTCCCAGAGCAGGATCACGTAGAGGAGCGATGCATCGACTGTCCCGTAGAACGGATTGAAGGGAATCTTCCCCATCAGACTGAGCTGGCTGACACGCAGCTCGTGGGGAATCTTGCCGGGCTCCTCGTCGTTCCAGTGATTGACGCGCGTGCCCTGGAGCTGCGCCAGCCGGGTGAGGACGGCCCGCGGAAATGGGCAGCCGATGGGCAGGCACTGCAGCGCCGTGTTCAGCGCGTCGCGGCCGAAGATGGTGTTGTACCAGGGCACCCCGGCGGCGGGGTACCACTCGTCGCCGACCTTTTGCAGGCGCAGCGATGCCAGGTCCTGGACCGCCTGATCGTAGGCGCGCTGGACGACCGGGTTTGGCGTGGCGAGACGGGCCAGGTGCTCGGACCACTGGCGGAGTTCGACACGGGCCTGGTCCAGTCTTGCGGCGAACCCGCGCGGTGGCTGCCCGGGGAGGATGGACGCGCCACTTGCACCGGTGAGACTCCCCACGGCCGACGCGGAGAATCGCCCGAGCGGGTGGCCGGTCATCAGCGCCGCGGTCTCGAGCCGCCAGGTCTGATCGTGCGCCAGGTGAATCGGGAAGATCAGGAGGTTCGGCGAGTAGCGCGGCTCGCTGTCGGCGGCGACGATCCGATACTGGAGGCAGCGGTAAAACCAGTCATCGCGGAGGGAACAGACGACACACCTGGCCTGGGCGTCGTAGCGGGTGTGGACCACGCGCGGCGGCGCAAACTGGAGACCACGCACTTCGAACATCGTCTCGAAGGAGCAGTCGAGGTTGATCAGCAACCGGAAGCTGATCGGCTGGCGGGCGAAGCTGGTGATCTCGATGCACTCGTGCAGCCCCTCGTCGAGCACGCGAGTGATGCGGAGGACGAGGGCAAGGCGATCGACGATCGCCGGGCCCGCCCGGAACGTCGGGTTGGTGTAGCTGAGAATGGCGCTGTTGAAAGCAGCCTGCTCGGCCGTGAGAGACTCCGGTGTGAACTCGTCGATGGACATCTGGTAGGTGGAAAGGTAGCGCATGTCGTGATCGAAGAGGCCGGTCCGCCCGCCGCCGACCCATCCCTCGCGGTTGGTGACCAGCATGGCGCTGCCGCGATGGATCGTCAGTTGCAGGGGCTGAATCTGGATACTGGGGGTCGCGGTCGAGAGCGCTTCGGTTGCCACGCTCCGGCCAGGGCAACATCCGTACCACGACCGGAGCCGAGATTCAGGAGAGGTGCCCCACTGCCGCGAGGCGGTCGAGCAAGAGATGGAAGTAGACGAGACCGGCGTAGGGCTGCCACGCGGCGAGCGTGCGGTGTACCGCCGCGTAATCCAGGGGCGCCGTCAGCCCGAGCCAGCGTTGCAGGTTGTTTCGAGCGCCCACGTCGTCGCCAGGAAAAACGTTCAGGCGCCCAAGGCCCCGCAGGAGGGCGTATTCAGCCGTCCAGCGCCCGATGCCCCGCAGCGCGCGCAAGCGCCGCACCGCCATCGCGTCGTCCAGCTCTCCGAGCCGGTCCAGGTCCAACGACCCCGTCGCCACTTCCTGCGCCAGGTCCAGGAGCGCTTGCGCCTTTTGACGGCTCAAGCCCAGGCTGCGCAGCGCCGGCGGGTCGGCATTGGCCAGTCGCCGCGCATCGGGCAGGGCGCGCGCCCGAGTTCCTGCCGTGCCTTGCCCGTGGGCTTCGGCCAGGCGGTTGAGGAGGCGAATACCCTGGGTGAGCGTAATCTGCTGGCAGGCGATCGCGTTGACCAGCGCCTCGAACACGGTGGGAAAACGCGGCGGTTTGAGCCCACGAAAGCGCTGGGCGAGCGCGTCGAGCAGCGGGTCTTGCGCCGCGACGCGGTAGAAGCCGGACAGATCGACCTGGAGCCCGAGGAGCTGATCCAGAGCTCCCGTCACCACGCGCTCCAGGTGAGACGCGGACCCGCTCCCGTCCGCGACGATGCGCAGCCGTGGCCGGTCGGGTGGCTCAACCTGCCGGACCGCCACGCTGATCGGTGCATCCCCGACGACGAGCACGCGGCTGTAGGTGTCTCCCTCCCACGCGTCGATCGTGTTCTCCGGGCGGCGGCGGATCGCCCACGCCGTCAGATCCAAACGGAACGGCGGGACCGGCGCGACAAAGAAGGTGACGGAGCTCAAACGCGCACGCCTCGGCAATCGGGTGGATGACGTCGAGCCCGCTGCTCGGGTTGAAGCTGTCGGGCCTGGCCAATTGTAGCAGGTTGGGGCGGTTTGGCTGTTGCTCGACGGTCGTCTCTGAGCGATAATAGCCGGGCGGCTTCACCGTGGGCCACGCCGCGTTGTCACACGCAACTCCAGGCTTCGGAGGGGAAAGACCATGCGCGAGAACCGACTGCGGACACTGTTGAGCGAGGGCAAGCCGAGTCTGGGGACCCGGCTCCAAAGCACCTGGCCGACCATCACGGAGCTCGTCGGCCGCAGCGAGAAGTTCGACTACGTCGAGTTTCTGGCCGAGTACGCCCCGTACGACCTCTACGCCCTGGATAACCTCGGGCGGGCCATCGACCTGTTTCCCAACTTCACCGGCCTGATCAAGATGGAGCGGTCGGCCCAGCACCATCTCGCGGTTCGGGCGATGGCGGCTGGCATCCAGAACCTCCTCTTCACCGACGTGCGGACCGCCGCGGACGCCGAGGACTGCGTGCGAATCGTTCGTCCCGAGACGCCAGGGAGCGTGGGCACGCACGGCATGGCCGGCGGCCGCGCGGCCTCCGGCGGTCCGGCTGCGCTCGTCCAGGAGTATGGCAACGCCGTCATCGTCCTGATGATCGAGAAGAAGGACGCGGTCGAGAACCTCGAGGCGATCCTGGCGGTGCCCGGCATCGACATGGTGCAGTTCGGTCCGTCCGACTACTCGATGAGCATCGGTCAGGCGGGGCAGCGCGCGAGCGCGCAGATCGTCGAAGCGCGGGAACACACCATCAAGACAGCGCTCAAGCTGGGCGTCCAGCCGCGCGGCGAGCTGACCGACGCGAGCGAGGCCGAGTACTACCTGAAGCTGGGCGTCAAGCACTTTTGCATGGCGGCCGACACCACCGTCCTGTCGCGCTACTACGCGGCACAGGGCGCAGCGATGCGGGAGGCCCTCGGCGGAGCGTGAGCGGTCGAACCGTGCAACAACGCTTGGACAACGATGTCCACCAGGCGAGAGGAGAGTTTCCACTGAGCGTTGATCTGGCTTCGTCCATACGTCGGGGAGGTGTCCCTTTGTGAGTCAGTCGCCCATCGCGCCGGAAGAGCGCTATCGAACGATTGTCGAGGCGCTCGGGACCAATTCGGACGTCACCCGCTCGTCGGATCTCCCCGCATCGAAGAGGTTCGGCTCATCAGAACTGCGGATCAACAATAAGATCTTCGCGATCCTCGTCAAGGGCAGGCTCGTGGTCAAACTTCCGAAGCCGCGGGTGGAAGCGCTCATCGCCGCTGGAGAAGGGGAACGCTTTGATCCCGGCCATGGCCGCCTCATGAAGGAGTGGATCAGCCTGGAACCGACGTCTGAAGAGGGCTGGCTGCCTCTGGCGAGAGAAGCGATGGAGTTTGTCGCCTCAAAACGTTGATCTGATCAGCTTGACGCGATGGACGCGACCTCATCCCTGCCCCTCTCCATCGAAGATGGAGAGGGGCAGGGATGGGTCGCGCCGTCCGCCCCACGATTTTGCGTGTACCCCTGGGAGCGCCCAGATCCTTGCGGCGAGCGCCCCCATGCGGTAAAATAGGATAGTCGGGGTAGAAACCCCTGTGCCCACGTAGCTCACTTGGTAGAGCACATTCTTGGTAAGAAAAGCTCTACTTCCGCCCCGATTTTCCCCATTTCCCGCCAAATTTCGCGGTCGCATGCCCCCCGCGCCACGCCCGTTTTGCCCTAGGAGCCTGTCGGAGAGAATAATCTGAGAGAGGTTTTGCTGTTCGACAGGCTGCTTTGTTGATGGTCAGAGCAGCCGATTGCGGCTGCCGATCGAGGACCGGATCCGTCTTCGGGGCGCTCTGTGGCGAGATGAGCCTCACCACAGGGCTCTCATTGGTCCAGACGACTCTCGCTGGCGCCTTGAGGGCGCACTGAAGCAGAGCTCTTACGCGTGACTGACGGTGAGACGATGCAACCGCTTCAAGTTGAAGGCCAGACAGACCAGAGACCACTCACCAGCCCCCCGTCTTGCCCGCGCAGCGAGAACTGGCGGAAGCCCAGGACTTCCTTGATGATCCCGATCACCGGCTCGACGGTCTGTTTGCGGGCGGCATAGATCGCCCTGCCGATCTCCGTCTTGAGTTTGTACGCCATCTGCACCTTCGGGCTAGTGTCCGCGGGCGGTGGTGCGGGCTCGGCGGCAAAGCGCTCGGGCCAGCTCTGATGATGCGTATCCCGCCCCGTGGCGATGTAGGGATCGATCCCGCGGCTCTCCAAGGCCGCGATGTTGGTCCTGCTGAAGAACCCGGCGTCCAACGCGGCCGCATCCGGCCGCCCCAACTCCGGAGGAATCGAGTCCACCGTCGGCACCGCTTCCGCCTGATCGGTGGGATGATTGGAGAGCGACTCCTCCACGATCCGGAGGCTCTCCTGATCAACGGCCACCTGGGCGTTGTAATCCTGGTCGAACCCCGGATTCGTGCGGTTCTTCATGATCCGCGAGTCGGGATCGGTGAAGTTGTCCTGGTCCGTGGGGCGCGGCCCCGGCGTTGGGGGCGTGGGCGGCCGTCCCCGCGGTTTGCCGCCCCCTTTGCGCCCCTTCTCCTCCCGTTCCCGCACCTTTGCCGCGTACTCCGCCTGCTCGGCCGGGGTGCCCTTTGAGCCCCGCTTCTTGGCCCGGGCCTCCAGCACCGCTTTGGCCTGGGCCAACTGCGCCAGGGGGGGCCTGCCGACGCGGGACCCCGCTCGCGGGGACTCGTCGGCGACGACCAGGCCGTCGGGCAACTTCTCCTG
>DATLRG010000395.1:0-4282 GCA_035534795.1 Chloroflexota bacterium | reverse complement strand
CCTCGCCACTCTTCATCAACTCGCTGGAGCCGGCAACGCAAGGATAGGGCGTCGAGGGTATCTGACGGATCTGACGTCGCTGCCTTAAAAGGCAGGCGAAGGGGACGGGGACTAAAGTCCGGGGAATGCACGGTGCCCGTCCCGGGGACTGTAGTCCCCCCGTCCCTTCGCCTGGCTTTTAAGGCAGCGGCGTCATCCACGTCAGGCATCCTCCGGGGTAGGAGGGTCGCATGCGCCCACGGTACGTGATCGGGCGGGTCATTCAGTTCTTCGTCATTCTCTGGGGAGCGGCGACGCTCGACTTTGTCATTCCACGGCTGGCGCCGGGCGATCCGGTGCGCGAGCGGCTGATCTCGATGGCGAACCAGGGCGGCTACCTGCAGCAGGGCATCGAGCAGATGGTCAAGGCCTACGACCAGAAGTTCGGCCTGGACCAGCCACTGTACATCCAGTACATCCGCTACCTCGGGGATATGACGCACCTGGATTTCGGGTATTCGCTGGCGTCGTATCCGGCCAAAGTGCTGCCGCTGATCGTCGCGGCGCTGCCCTGGACGATCGGGCTGCTGCTGGTCTCGACTGTCCTGGCTTTCACGATCGGGACGATTCTCGGCGCGCTGATCGCCTGGCCGAAGTCACCGCACTTTCTGCAGTACCTGGTCGCGCCGCTCCTCACCCTGTCGGCAATTCCCTATTATCTGCTCGGACTGGTCTTGATCTACCTCTTCGCGATCTCCCAGAAGGCGTTCCCGCTATCCGGCGGCTACACCGTCGGCTCGATCCCGAGCCTCAGTCTGCCCTTCATCCTCGACATTCTCCACCACTCGATCCTGCCGGCCTTCTCGATCATCCTCGCGGCGATTGGCTTCTGGGCGATTGGCATGCGCGGGATGATGGTCACGACCGAGGGCGAAGACTACATGACGATGGCCGAAGCCAAGGGACTGCCCAGTAGCTGGATCTTCTACCGCTACGCTCTCCGGAACGCGATCCTGCCACAGTTCACCGCGCTGGTGATCGCCCTCGGTTACGTCGTCTCGGGCTCGGTGCTCGTCGAAGTCGTCTTCGGCTTCCCCGGCATCGGGACGCTGCTCTATCAGGCGATCATCGGCTCGGACTACTTCGTCATTTACGGAGTCGTCTTCATCGTCATTCTGGCGATCAGCCTGGCCACGCTGTTTCTTGACCTGATCTATCCGTTACTGGACCCGCGCATCACCTATCGGAGTAAATGATATGGCCACGACGTCGGCGGTCGTTCAACCGAAGCCCAAGGCGGCGCCCCGTCAGGGTCGCAGCACCTTCCAGTCGATCCTGGCGTACTGCAGCCGCAACCCGAACCTGGTGATCGGCTGCGCGCTGATCTTGCTGCTCATTCTGATCGGCGCGATCGGTCCCTTCTTCGTCAACGTCCAGAACGCGCAGCCGACGTCGGTGATTCCCGATCAGCCGCCGTCGGCCGATTACCTGCTCGGCTCCGACGATCAGGGCCGCGACCTGCTCGCCGTGCTGGTGGCAGGGCTACCACTCACGCTGCGCGTTGGATTGATCGCCGGCTGCGTCGGCCTGGGGATCGGCATCATCCTCGGCTTCGTCGCAGGCTACCAGGGAGGCGTGGTCGACACGGTGATCCGCATGATCGTGGACACGCTGTTGACGGTGCCGGGCTTGCTGATTCTGATCATTATCGCCGACTCGATCAAGGGCGTCATCAGCGTCAATCTGATGGCGCTGGTCGTCGCCTC
Organism: Chloroflexota bacterium; assembly: GCA_035534795.1. Taxonomy (GTDB): domain Bacteria; phylum Chloroflexota; class UBA6077; order FW602-bin22; family CADDYW01; genus JAJPKB01. The sequence goes on along the minus strand of DATLRG010000395.1, from coordinate 2,537 downwards.
GTTGGCGTGGATGCACCCGACGCGGACGATTCGGTCGCAGGTTCTTTCGCTGCGGGAGCGCGCTTACGTCCAGATGGCCAAACTCTCGGGCATGAACGCGTTCGAAGTGATCGTCCGCGAGCTCGTCCCCAATCTCTTGCCCTACCTCGCCGCGAGCTTCGTCGGCGCGGTCGCTTCCGCGGTGCTCGCCTCGATCGGTCTCGAGGCGCTGGGTCTCGGTCCGCAGAACGAGCCGACCGTCGGCATGACGATCTACTGGGCGATCTCCTTCAACGCTCTGCTGCGCGGCCTCTGGTGGTGGTGGGTGGTGCCGATCGTCGCCATCGTCATTCTGTTCATCGGATTGTTCCTGCTGACCGCCGGCCTGGACGAGATCGCGAATCCTCGTTTGAGGAAAGCGGCGTGAGCGACGAGATTCTCCGAGTCGACGACCTCAAGGTCTACTACCACACCCCGTCGGGCCCGGTCAAAGCGGTCGACGGCGTCACGTTCTCGCTGAGGCCGAACGAGCGCTTCGGGCTCGTCGGCGAGTCGGGCAGCGGCAAGTCGACCACGGCGCTGGCGATCATGCGCTTGATCAAGCCGCCGGGCTTCATCGAGAGCGGCAAGGTCCGTCTGGGGGAGATTCGACTGAGCGAGCTCTCCGAGGACGAGATCCGGAAGGTCCGTCTGGCCGAGATCGCGCTGGTGCCGCAGGGTGCGATGAACTCACTGAACCCGGTGATGCGCATCAAAGACCAGATTCTCGACGGTGTGCGTTCCCACCAGAATGGCTCGGCCGATCGCACCATCGTCGAACGCCTGCCAGAGCTGCTGCACACGGTGGGGCTCCAGCCGAACGTTCTGCGCCTGTATCCGCACGAGCTGAGCGGAGGAATGAAGCAGCGCGTCTGCATCGCCATCGGCATTTCGCTCAGCCCGAAGGTGATCATCGCCGACGAGCCGACCAGCGCGCTCGACGTCGTCGTGCAGCGGCAGATCATGCAGACGCTGGGGAGCGTGCAGGAGCGGCTCGGCGCGTCGGTGCTGCTGGTGGGGCACGACATGGGGCTGATGGCGCAGTTCGTCGACCGGATCGGCGTGATGTACGGCGGACGACTGGTGGAAGTGGGGCCGGTGCGCGACATGTTCAAGGAGCCGCTCCACCCGTACACCCAGTTGCTGATCTCCAGCCTGCCGTCGCTAGAGACGAAGGGTGTCTTTCGGGGGATTCCCGGCACCCCGCCGTCGCTGCTCAATCCGCCGAGCGGCTGCGTCTTCCATCCGCGCTGCCCGAAGGCCTTTTCGCGGTGTTCCGTCGACGTGCCCGAGATACGCGAAGTGCGCCCAGGGCGCTGGGTGTCGTGCCACCTTTTTTAGAGGTAGTCCACGGTGAGAACTCCCCGCTGTGCCGGATTTGCTGCGCAAATCCGGCACAGCGCGGAGTTCTCACCCTGGACCAACTATGGGAGTAAAAATGCCGCCGCTCCTCGAAGCGAAGAACGCGACCAAGGTCTTTGGCAGCGGCCAGCAGGCGAATGTGGCCCTGGACAATTTTTCCATGGCGGTCAGCGGCGAGGCGCCCTCCTTCACGTCGATCGCCGGCGAGAGCGGAAGCGGCAAGACGACGCTGGCGCGACTGTTGCTCGGGTTCAGCCAGCCGTCGACGGGCGAAATCCTCTATCGGGGCAAGGACCTCTGGAAGATGTCCGGCGGCGAATGGCTGCAATTCCGAAAAGACGTGCAGGCGATCTTCCAGGACCAGTTCGAGGTGTTCAATCCGTTCTATCGGATCGACCACCTGCTGACGACGCCGATCGGCAAGTTCCACCTGGCCAAATCGAAAGGTCAGGCCCGAGCTCAGATCGAGGAGGCCCTCCACGCCGTGGGACTGCGGCCAGAGGAGACCCTGGGGCGCTACCCCCACCAGCTCAGTGGCGGCCAGCGCCAGCGCCTGACCATCGCCCGGGCCCTGCTGTTGCACCCGCGGTTGATCATTGCCGACGAGCCGGTCTCGATGGTCGACGCCTCGCTGCGGGCGACGATTCTCGAGAGCCTGGTCAAGCTGCACACCGAGTTCGGCATCTCCTTCCTGTACATCACGCACGACCTCACCACCGCGTATCAGATCAGCGATAACATCATCGTGCTCTATCGAGGATCGGTGGCCGAGGTGGGCGACGTCGATCTGGTAATCAAGCAGCCTCAGCACCCGTATTCGCGACTGTTGATTTCCTCGATTCCTGAGCCCAACGTCGATCACCGCTGGGGCGAAGAGCAGGCCCTGCCGGGGACCGAGGTCAAGCTACGCTCGAATCACAGCTGTCGATTCGCTGACCGCTGTCCGTTCGTCATGCCGATGTGTACCGAGTCCGTGCCGCCGCTGTACCGTACCGACGACAGCCGCGCCGCCGCGTGCTTTCTCTACAAAGACGCCCCTTCGATCTCCGGCGACGACATGGACCAGGTGCTGAGCGGGAAGGCAACCGCGGCGTCCGGCGGGTAGGGAGGACGCGGGGAACGTCTGGACCGCGGGATGAGAGGGTGAGTGAAGAGGG
>DATLRG010000394.1:0-4233 GCA_035534795.1 Chloroflexota bacterium | reverse complement strand
CGGTTGGATCGGCGTTCGCCAATCGGCCGATCTTGCTCAAGTCGATGATCTGCTTGTTCCAGGTTGTGCCGCCGTCATTCGTCGCGTAGAGGCCGATCGTGTCGGCGGTTTGGCTTGGATAGCAGACCGAGCCGCCGCTGGATGGATCCGTCGTGCAGTCCGGCTCGTCGACGAAGTCGATTGCACCGGTGATGCTGTTGAGCGCGTTGGTCGGGTTGGTCGCCATCGGCGACTCCGCCTGCTTGTTCTGAGGAAAGTGCGTCTCCTGGGTTCCCCAGTTGATGTCCTGATCGGTCGCCGAGATCGTCGATGGCGCGGCGAGAGCGGGACCGCCGAGCGCCAGGGCGAGAATCAGCACCGAGAAACCGGCACGAAGGGCGAGCGGAAGCCGTCTGAACACCGGTCTTGCCTGTCTGGTGTAAGAGAATTGAGCCAGATAGTAAGCCATCGACAATCTCCTCCAAAATACGCGTATCGCGTCGTTTTGTTTGCGCCACCAATGCCCCAGTCGTTTGGTTCGGTTACGGCAGCTTCGCGAGGATGCGCTGCATCTCCCCGGTGGTGAACGCGCGCAGCAGCTCGCTGCGAGAGAGCCCTTGCCGATGATCCCTTGCTCGGTCCAGTGGAACAATGTGACGTAGGTGACGATCAATATTCTCCTTCAATCAAGATGTCCCTAACCACCGGTCTGACCCTGGCCGGAGGCTTACCGCACCGGTACCTCGCCAAGCTGTTGCAACATGCCCAGGCCATCCATCAGGAGCCACTTTTCCACGATCTGATCATGGGCAATTCGGTAGATGCAGATCCCCAGTACGTTTACCTGCTTTCCCGTTGCCGGCACACCCTGCCAGGATCCCTGGTGCGTGCCCGACAGTGTGAACCGTACGGCCACCTGATCACCCTCGGCGATCATATCCTGCGGCCGGGTGTGCAGGCCGGGAAACCCCGCGTGGAATCCGAGGATGAATTGCTTGTACCCCTCGCGATCGAGGGTGCCGACTCCCGGCAAGTGGCAGATAAAGCTCGGAGCCAGTAAGCGGTCGGCGGCGGTGGAGTCACCGGTGTTCAGGAGCTCCTCGAAGTAACGGTGCATCAGTTGCTTGTTCTTCTCGATGGACATTTTGGTTCTCTCCTTAATCGATGTGACTCGATACGTCGTGACTACGGTGAGCTGTGGATGACGATATCGCCGCCCCCAATGGCCGTCGAAGGATCGGCAGAGTCCGGCGCCCGTAATGTTCGGCGGGCCGCGCAGTTGTTCGGGTCGCAGGCGAACTCACGATCAGATGCTCCCAGGGCTCGCCCATGGCTTCTCTCCTCCTTTTTCTCCGCTCACTCCTCGCAAGCGACCCAGCCAACCGCGGCAGGGCAGAGAATCGCCCGATAGGCGTCCGGGTCTCTCGCCCAGGCACGGATCGTAGCAGGCAGCGCGTCCAGGGTCTCTTGATCGGCCCAGCCGTGCTCCAAAACCGTCGCCACGAAGGCCGGATCCTGGAACTGGCGCACCGCGGCCTCGACGAATAGGCCCAGCCGCTCCGGCGTGCCGTTGCTGCGCGCCATGGCGTACCCTTCGACCCGAACGAATCCGGCCTCCCGCAGTCGTCGTTTCTGATGGCGCGCGTAGAAGAAGCCGGCGCCGTTCGCCTCGGCGACCTTGAGAAAGAGCTCAAGTCCCCTCCTCAGGAGTGGCGTCGCCGGCTCCCAGAGGTAGGCTCCCCAGTCGTCGTCTTGAATCCCGACCACGCCCCCCGGTTTGAGGACGCGCCGCGTCTCTCGCAGCGCCCGGAGAGGATCCCGCACGTGCTGCAGCAGATTGTGGGCGAAGGCAGCGTCAAACGACGCGTCCGGGAAGGGCATCGCGTAGACGTCCCCCGGCTCGAAGCGCACGTTGGGAACGCCGCGCTGGGCGGCGAGCGCACGCGCGTAATCGAGCTGCCGCTGGGCAACGTCGATGCCGACCACCGAGCCCGGCGCGACCAGCGTGGCGAGATCAAGGGTGATCGACCCGGGTCCGCAGCCACAATCGACCAGGTCCATTCCCGCGCGCAGATACGGTAAGAAGAATCCCGCCTCGAGGGCGGCGGTTCGCTGGCCGTGAAGCCGCTGGAACTCGTCGCTGTAGCCGTGGATGTAGGACTCGCCCGGGGCGTTCGTCGCCCGATCTGTTTGGCTCTGGCTCATCTCATATTCCTTTCTTCTATCACCGGTAGCACGATCTGTGATGGACGCGGTTGGTCGTGAAAGATCCGATTCGTCGCGGTGCGTGATCAGGCGGCGGCGCAAAAGGAACGATTGGTCGTCGCCAGGACACCGGCGAGGGCAATGGCCGTCCCGCAGAGGAGGAAGATGCCACTTCCTCCGACCGTCGCGCCGAGCACCCCACCAAGGCTCAGCGAGAGCGGCTCCAGGCCGACGACCCCGAGCATGAAGAGCGCCATGGCCCGCCCCCGCACCTCGGCCGCAGCGTGGGTCTGAATCAGGGTGAGGTAGGCGATGGCGCAAATCTCCCGCACCGCGGTCGCCAGGAAGAGTGCGACCGCGGCTTCCTCAAGGGTTGCCGAGATTCCGACCAGGATGAGACCCAGACCCGTGCCGAGCAGGGTGAGCGCGGCAAGCAAGCCCAGTCGGGGCACGCGCGCGATGAGGCCGATACCCAGCGCGGCAAGGAGGGCTCCCGCCCCGCCAGCTCCGTAGAGCAGCCCGACGCCGGAATCCCCGGCTCCCAGCGTGATCTTGGTCAGCGTCGGCACGCCGACGAGGTTGGCGCCTTGATAGCCCAGCGAATAGACCGTCGCGGTCAGCACGGCGGCCCGCAAGAGCGGCGAGCGCGCGACCACCTGGACACCCTCGCGAAGCTGGACGATGGGGTTTGTCTTCTGGGCCGTCGCCCGGGGCTCGCTTCCCCGGACAAATCGAAGACAGGCCGTGGCGACGCCGAAGGACAGGGCGTTGAGCGCGAAGGCCGGGCGCTCCCCAGGTGCGCGACCAGGACCCCGGCGATTGGCGGGACGAGGAAGAGCGTCGTGCTGAAGCTGGTGGTGTTCAAGGCGACGGCGTTGCGTACCTGATCGAGCGGCACCAGTTCCGAGGCGATCGATTGCTGGGCCGGGATGGCGAAAGCGTAGACACCGCCGGCGAGCACGGCGTAGACGTAAAGGTGCCAGAGCTCCAGCAACCCAGTTGCGCTGAGCATGGCGAGGATTCCGACCGGGAAAGTCATCAGCAGGTTGGTGACTCGCAGCACGCCAACCGGACGAAAGCGATCGGTGACGACACCGCCGATGAGAATGAACAGCGTTCGCGGGATCGCTTGGGCGGCGAGCACCGCGCCAAGCGTGGTGGGGTTCCGGGTCAGGTTGAGCGCCAGGATTGCGAGGCCAACGATCTGAAGCTGATCGCCGCACTGCGAGACGAGGGTACCGCACCAGACGAGACGGAAATCGCGAACGTGCAAGGGCGCGAGCGCGGCGCTTTGACGCCAGTTCCCACGCGCGACCGGGAAAGCGCTCATCGCAAACTTCCTCTCGCTCCGAGAATGGGCAAGATCACCCGCGAGGGACGGACGGCATCGTGATAGATCAGATTGGTCGCGACCTGACCGGAGGCTTCCTGGCCGACCTCACCACCGGTGTTGAGGTTGCGAACCAGGGCGGGGAAGTCACTGCTGGTGATGGTCAGGCGCAACCGATGGCCGGCCGGAATGACGACCGAGAGGGGCAGCATCTCGACGTCGAAGCGGGTTGGTTGGCCGGGGTCGAGTGGAGCCGGCTGGGCCAAGCCCGCGCGGTAACGCGCGCGCAGGACGCCCGCCGAGAGGACGATCGAGGCGCCATCGGGACGGACCCCGGTGAGCTTGATCACCCAGTCGGTGTCCGGCGCGCTGGATGCCGCGTGGAGGACGGTCTGGAGCGGACCCACCAGGCAGAGGGGACCGGCGAGCGGAGCCGAGGTGTAGGGGACGAGGCGATGCTCAAGCGCGGACTGGTCGATGCCCATCCCGAGGTAGCCACCCCCGGCGATCGAGGGGACCGGATTCTCCGGATCATACGCATAGCGGTCCGAGGGTTCGGAAGCGTTGGGTGGCCTGGGCGCAAGGGATCCCGGGCCGTCGCCGCTCTGGAGGTACCAGGGTGTCGCGACGACGCCTTCCGGGGGCCAGGTCTCCGAACCGATCCAGGTGTCCGCGCCAATCAGGTAGAGCCAGACCCGGGGATCTCCAGCCAGGTTGGT
>DATLRG010000393.1:0-6582 GCA_035534795.1 Chloroflexota bacterium | reverse complement strand
TGGTCGGCGTGCCGACGGCAACCGCGAGGTGCAGCGGTCCGCTATCGGGTCCGAGCGCCAGGGCGCAGCGTTCGAGGACCGCCGCCAGCTCGCCCACCGTGGTAACGCCGGCCAGCCCGATCGTGTCCGGGCCGACCTGCTGCACCAACGTCCGCACCTGGTCGCGTTCGCCGGGACCGCCGATCGCGACAATCGAGACGCCGTGGTCGGCCCGCAACCGTGCCCCGACCTGGGCGAGTCGCTCGATCGGCCACCGCTTCACGGGCGCTCCGGTCCCTGACTGCAGCGCGACGAGCGGTCGCCCCGCGGCGGCCGGGCCGAGCAAGTCCAGCGCACGGCGGCGCTCGGCGTCCGAGATCGGAAATTCCAATCGCTCTCCGCTGCCCGGCCCGGCAACGGCCTCGGCCAGCCGCAGGTTTTCGTCGGCGGCGTGGCCGCCGTGGCGCAACGGCAGCGCTCGGGTGAGGAACGGCCGCACGCTTGGAGCGTCGAACCCGATCTGTTCGGTCACGCCGGCGAGTCGCGCCGCCAGCGCTCCCCACCAGAAGTCGGCGCGGAACTGCAGCGCCAGGTCGAACCGTTCGGCCCGAAGCCGCCGGGCCAGCCGCACCAGGGACCAGTACGGACCGAGCGACGATCGCCTCGGGCGCCGATTGAACCAGGGAAAGTCCCAGGCGATCAAACGGTTGAGGTGCTGGTTTCCCTGGAGGACCGGCAATCCCCAGGGGCCGACCAGTCCGACGATCTCGGCGTCGGGAAAGCCACGCCGCAGCCGGCTGAGTGCCGGGGTCAGAAAGAGGAGATCGCCCAGGTGGTCCGGCCGAACGACCAGAATCTTCTGGCGCGCGGCTCCTGACGGTGGCGGCCGTGACAGCGCCAGACCGAGAAGGTGGAGCGCCGCGCGGCGGCCATCGTCGCGCGGACTGATGCTGCCGATCATCTCAGTCGGTCCGACTCGGCCAGACATCGCGCGACTTCGTTCCAGACGCGCTCGACCGAGATCGACCGCATGCAGAGGACGTTCGCGCAGGGTGCAACGCGGCCGTTTTCGAAGCAAGGGCTGCACCAGAGGCCAGCCGTCAGCGCCACGGCCCGCCGGCCACGTGGGCCGTAGGTCACCGGATCGGAGGGACCGAAGAGCATGACGACGTTGGCGCCGGCGGCCTCGGCGAGATGGCTGGGACCGCTGTCGTGGCCGACGTAGGCCACGGCGCGGCGTGCCAGCGCGGCGAGCTCGTCGAGGGTGAGCTCGCCGACCAGGTCGACGATAGGGGTGGCGTCTGGACCACGAAGATCACGAAACGACGCGAAAAGATCGCGAAAAGGGTCCGGTCCCGGCTCGGGGACTTTCGCGCCTTTTCGCGCCTCTGCTGAGCCGTCGTCGGCGCGGTGGCCCAAACGGGCATCACGTCGCCCACTCGCCCACTCGCCCACTCGCCCATCCACCCGGTCCTCCGGCGATCCGACGAGAACGACCGTGGCGCCGGCCTGAACGATCCGGTCGGCGAGCGAGCGAAAGCTCTCGGCTGGCCAGCGCTTTCGCGGCAGCGCCATGCCTGGGTTGATCCCGCCGGCGCCGTGCAGTACGACGAAGGGGCGGGACGGGGGGAGCCGCTCGCGCATCAGGCGTTCGATTCGCTCAATCGCAGGGGTGGATGGGACGTACTCGAGCTCACCGGAACGGGGCCGTCCGCCCATGGCACGGAGGAGGTCAAGGTAGAGCTCGCTCTCGGGACGGGTCGGGCGGGCGGGCACCGCGACGCTCAGACTGAAGCCGCGACCGCCACTGTCGATTCCAACGCGAACCGGTATGCCGGCCAACCAGGGAATGAGCGCGAGGACGGCGGAGCGCTCGAGCACGAGACACGCGTCGAAGCGCCGCGCCCGGAGGCGACGCACCAACGCGACATAAGCGCGCACAGTGAAACGTCCGCTACCGACCGGGCCGGTATCGAGAAGGTCGTCGAGGGTGGGGTTATTGGCGACGGCCGGGCGGGAGTGGGTGCCCACCGCGAACGTCAGGTGGGCCTCCGGCAGCGCCCGGCGTAGCTCGCGTAGCAAGGGCGTGGCGAAGACGACGTCGCCGAGGCAGCACGGCTTCAGCACGAGAACGCGGGCCGCGGACAGGTCTTCGAGCTTGACCGAGCGTCGGTAGACTGATGACAGGCACCAGGACAACACGCGGTGGAGGACGGCAACGACGAGGTAGCGCGCCCGGGCTGCTGGGGGGTGCGGGAGGCGGGTGACTGGACGTTTTGAAGCAACCACCGAGGCGAGCCTCACCGCTGCAAGTTGAAGGGAAAGCGCGTGAGAATGCCCTCCGTGGGCGCACAAGGGGTGCAGCGGTACGATGAACCGTCGGGCCAGGAAGAACACCGAACCAGACGGGACCGGTCTGGACCTCGCGGGACGCGAAACGACGCGGGGCCGTTTGGACCACGAACGACACGAAACGAAGCGAAAAGATCGCGAAAAGGGAACGCCTCTCGCACGGGGGCTTTCGGGCTTTTTCGTGCCGTTTCGTGATCTTCGTGGTCCAAACGGCGCCCGCGCCCCCCCGGTGGCCTTTTTCCCCGTTCACCGCTGCCGCCAGGCGCCGCGGTCACGACGTCGCTACCAGCGCGAAGGTGATTTGCCCCTCGGCCACCAACTGACCGTCGACGAGCGCGCGCCCGCTGACACGACCGATCGGTCCGCGCAGTCTCAGCAACGCGACCTCGAGCCGCAGCGTATCGCCAGGTACGACCGGGCGGCGAAAGCGGAACCCGTCGATGCCGGCGAGCATCGCCAGCTTGCCGTCGCGCGCGGCCGGCCCGAGCAGCGCCGCGCCCGCGGCCTGGGCGAGCGCCTCGACGATCAGCACGCCGGGCATGATCGCGTTGTCCGGAAAGTGTCCTTGAAAGAACGGCTCGTTCGCCGTCACGTTCTTGAGTGCGACAGCTCGGCTGCCATCTTCGGACACTTCCAGGATGCGGTCGACCAGTAGGAAGGGGTAGCGGTGCGGGAGGACACGGCGGATCTGATTGAGTTGGTTGGTCCGGTCGCTCACGTCAGACATGGGTGATGCTCTCACTCGTCTCGTCCGGAGGTGGCTCCGGGGAATAACTGCGCGGGGTGGTCAGCGGCCGCTCGACAACGTCGAGCTTGCGCAGGCGATAGAGGGCTTCTTCCATCAGCCGTCGATGGCCCGCGATCAAGTCGGCGACCAGCCCGATCAGCCCAACCTGTAGTCCAATCACGAGCAGGACTCCACTCAGGACCAGCGACTGAACGTGGCCCGACCCGACGCCGTGAACATCATACCAGAGAAAACGCGCGACTCCCAGCAAACCGGGGACGAAGAGCAGCAGGCTGATCGTCGCAAAGACGCGCACCGGCTGGTACATCGCGTAGGCGCGGACGAGTGTGACCAGCGACCGCTGCACGTAGTCCAGGGTGCTGCGCGCGAGGCGAGACTGTCGGGCGGTCGGGTTGGCGCTGATGGGAACGCTGCTCACGGCCAGGCGCTGGGACCCGGCCTGAATCAGCGTCTCCAACGTGTACGAATAGGAGGTCACCACGTTGAGGCGAAGCGCAGCTTCGCGGGAGAGTGCCCGGAAGCCACTCGGAGCGTCAGGAACGGTGGTACCGGAGAGTTGGCGGACGACCCAGCTACCAAACGCCTGAAGGAAGCGCTTCTGTGCTGAAAAGTGGCGGGCCGAGGATGGATCGCGGTCGCCGACGACCAGATCGGCGCGTCCTCGGAGAATCGGCTGGACGAGCTTGGGGATGTCTGCTCCGGAGTACTGGTTGTCCCCGTCGGTGTTGACGATTATGTCGGCGCCGAGGCGCAGCGCCGCGTCGACGCCCGTCCGGAACGCGGCGGCCAGTCCGCGGTTGCGGACGTGATGAGCGATGCAGTCGGCGCCCGCCGCCAGGGCAACCGACACCGTCTGATCGGTCGATCCGTCGTCGACGACGAGGACCAGAACCTCTCGGATGCCCGGGATCGACCGCGGAATGTCGGCGATGACCTTTGCGATCATCGCTTCTTCGTTGTAGCAGGGAATCTGGACGACAAGCCGCACGGCTTACCCCTCGCGCTCCGGCCGATTCTAGCCCGGTCGACGCGCGTGTGCAAGAGGCTTACGCTATAATGACCCGAGGTTTGAGGATCTATGCGAATTTTGGTGACCGGCGGCGCCGGTTTCGTCGGTAGCCACCTTGTCGAAGCCCTCGTCGCGGCCGGCGTAGGGGAGATTGTCGTCATCGACAACCTACATCGGGGGCGCCTCTCGAATCTGCAGGGGTGCTGGGACAGGATTGAATTCGTGCAAGCTGACGTCCGAGAGGCCGAGTCTTTGCAACATTCCCTGCGCGCTGTGGACGTCGTCTATCATCTCGCGGCACAGTCCACCGTGATGGGTGCAGTGGACAATCTGGAGTACTCGTTCTCCACAAACGTTGTGGGGACGTTCCATCTGCTCCAGGCGGCTTATCGACAGCGAGTGAAGCGATTTGTCTTCGCCTCATCACGTGAGGTATACGGAGAGGCGCAAGAATCCCCGACTCCAGAGACTGCCCCGCTTCGCCCGAAGAACGCCTACGGGGCGAGCAAGGTCGCTGGTGAGCTGTACTGCGATGTATTCGCCAAGCTCGGCCTGGACGCCGCGATTCTACGATTCACCAACGTCTACGGGCCCCGCGACGAAGGGCGAGTGATACCGAATTTCATAGCAAGCGCCCTGCGTGGCATTCCGTTGACCGTTTTCGGAGGAGACCAGGTGCTCGATTTCGTCTGGGTGGGCACCGTCGTCGACGCGCTCGTGATGGCAGGGTTGGGTGAGCCAATCGTGGGACCGCTGAACGTCGGCAGTGGGCAGGGAACGACCATCGTCGACCTGGCCCGTCGGGTCCTGGACGCAACCAGTTCCCCATCCCGCCTTGACTTCGTGCCGGGGCGTGGCGAGGAAACGGTGCGGTTCGTTGCGGATACCGCCCGGGCCTGCGCAATCGTCAAGCTCCCTCGGCCGGTCGACCCTCTCTCTAGATTGAACGACGTTGTTCTAGCTTGCAAGAACGACGTAATGGACATTGGTCAGGCCGGCCAAACTCGTTAGTGGTGATCTTTCTGCGCATACACAATGCCGCGCCGCACGACCGACCGGTAGCCCAGTTCTTTGAGCTGGCCACGGATTCGGTAGTGCGTTGGTACTCCATTAATCCGGTGGTAGGCCGCGATGGCGACCCGCGCGTCGTTCGCTAGCAGAGTTTCCGTCATGCCCTGAAGCGCTTCGATCTCGGCTCCTTCGATGTCCATCTTGATGACGTCGACCGAACCGATTGGCAGGGCTCGGACGATGTGGTCGACGGTGTCGACGTCCGCATCCTCCGCATCACCCGTGTACGGAGCATCCGATCGCTGACTCTCGAACGTGTGGGCACCGCTCATGGCCGACAGATGCAGGCGGAGTCGAGCCTTCCTACTCCACACGCCGGTTTGCACCAGCGTTACGTTGCGCAGGCCATTGAGGTGGACGTTCGCGTTCAGGAGGCGGAAGTTCTCGCTGCTGGGCTCGATCGCGATAACCCGGCCGGTTGCGCCGACCGCAAGCGCCGCCTTCACGGTGTACGCCCCACTATGCGCTCCCAGGTCGAGAACGGTGTCCCCACTTGTAAGGCCGTCCCCACCGTACACGTCACCAACGTACTCTTCGCCGACAATCTGCAAGAACGTGGACCAGCGGCCAAGCTCGCCGATTTCCCCGAGCCTGGAACGGTCCGCGTACTGGAAGACGCGGCGCATCACCTGATCCGGCGGCCCGTACAGTTTCACCCCGTTCGTCAATTCAAGCAGCACACTCCCATCGCCGGGGAGCTCGACCCGGGAGATCAGGCCGACCAGCGGGTAAAATGGGTTATAGCGGCGTCGGTATCGCTTCCGGAGAAATTCTTTGATCGACCCCTCCGGAAGTAATCTACTCGCGACAAGCTCAATCTGGCCGATCATCAGAGGAGTCCTCCCGTAGGCAGGCAAGTCACGAAAACGACGTACTGCCGCCCAACCGGGCGGCAGTACGTCGTTTTCCTGTGCTGAGGCGTGATCAACTCTAACCCGGGAAGAGGTTGAACGCTGCCAGGGTGTGCTGGACTTGCTGCACAAATCCAGCACACCCGTGCAGCCTTCAACTTGGCATTGCCTTATTGATTGATCGCGTTGTAGGCCGACGAAGAGTCGCCATAGGCTCCAGCGACGGGACCGGATCCAGACGGGTTAGAGCACGGGTTATTGTTGCCGCGGAACGATATGTTGGCGATGGCGACGACTGGCTGCGAGAACGTGACGGTGGCCGACCCGTTGAAGTTGCCACTGGTCCACAGGTTGGGGGCGAAGTAGATTTGCGTGCTGTTCGGGCCAATCGTCCCCGTTGGGAACTGCTTCGAGACACCGCCGCCCGTCAAGGTGATGGTTCCGGACCCGGCAGAGCTCCCGACGTTCTGCACAGTCAGGCCGCTCGCGTAGCCGTAAAAACACGAGGTGATCTGTGGCATGAAGGCCGTTGTCGTCTGCGTGCCATCGACGAACGCGTTGTAGGTCGTGCC
>DATLRG010000392.1:0-4845 GCA_035534795.1 Chloroflexota bacterium | reverse complement strand
CCCCCACGCCTCTCACGAGAAAAGCACGAGGGAGATTCAGGCGGATTCACTGTCGCTCGGGTCGTCGTCCGCGGTAAGATCCTCACCGCGGTGCAGGCGCAAGGCGATCTTCGCGGTCTGGAGCATGGAGCGGGGAGTCGGAGAATGCGCCGCCAGGTAGCGCGCCACTCCCACCAGAACGTAGGGTGCTTCGCGCGGTCGCGTCGCCTTCAGCTCGCGGTACTGCTGAACTCCGGCCTCGAACATCTGGTAGCTGTGAAACTCGGCATCCTCCCGCAGCAAAGTGTGGCCGAGCGTCTGGATCAGGCGGTTGTCGGGCAAGCCCTGGGCGAGGTAACGGTAGACCAGGGCACCCGCGGGATTAACTTGCTGCTCGCGGTCGAGCAGGGCGACCAGATCGGTCAGGAGTCCCTCGGGACCCGCTGCCTTCCCATGATCTTGAGCGGCGCCGTTCTGGCTGGGGAGGCGGGCAGCGGGGACGTTCAGAAAGCGATCCAGGTAGAGCCGCATCGCGCCGTGGAAGATACCGCGTGCCGCTTCGGCTGACGGCGAGCGCTTCAAGCACTGGTGGAGCGCGTTGGCATAGCTGAACGTGTGAAGGACGGTGATCCAGTCGCCGAATTCGTTGCTGGTGTGGAAGCGGGCCGCGCGCAGGGCCGCGGCATACGCGAGCGCGCCGGACAGGTCGACGACGCGGGCACCGTCGTCGAACGCAGCGATCATCGCGTCGACGATCGCGGCTGGCTCGTCTCCAAGCAGCGTGTCGACGAGCGACCCGAAGCCGCTCCACGTCGAGTCGGCGTGCGTCGATCGCTCTAGCAGGCTCGGCAAGCGTTCCAGGACTGGCTCGAGGAGGGCGACCAGATCAATGGGGTGGCGCCAGGCGTTGTTCTCCTCACTGCGCTGGGCGCGGCAGAGGCCGCCGATCAGGCTGGGCAAAACGGTCGATGCCTGGTCCCAGCCGCTGCGGTCCAGCAACTCGAACGCCTTGTTGAGGAAGTCGACCGTGTGCCCGCCGTTGAGGAAGTAGTGATCGGTCGAGGCGGCCAGGAACAGGTCCGCGACCTCGGCGGGCGTATGGCCGTTGTCAATGGCGGTACGCACGACGCGTTCGGCGCCCTCGGAATCGCGCACCTCGACGAACTGCCGGAACCACGTCTTGAGACGGTCGAGCGACACGTCGCGGGTGGACAGCGGATCGCGATCGAAGCGCGGCGGCTGGCCATCGTTGTCGGCGGCGACATGGACCAGGCCGTGGTAGAGGGCCAGCGCTTGTTCTTCGGGGGCCAGGAGGTCGACGACGTTGCCCATCGCGGTAAGAATGGTCAGACCGGGACCCCAGCCGGCGGCGCGGTAGCGGGCGCCGAAACTCGCGCCGGTCTCCAGCAGCTTGCGGGCGGGCACGCCGTTCTCCAGGAGCGCGAGCACCGCCTTGATCGTGACGAGGCCGAGGTTTTGTTCGAGACCGTCCTGCAACCGGGCCAGCGACTTGTTGATCCGGTCTCCGGCGCCGGCGCGCGGATCGATCCAGACCCGTCCATCCTCGATCGTGGTCGGATAGACTCGGACGTCGTCGGCAAAGGGATCGAAGGTGCCCCCGCTTTCCAGGTCGAAGCGGGCGTGATGCCAGTGGCAGGTGAGAATGCCGCAGCGCAAGCTTCCCTTGCTCAGTGGGAAGCCCATGTGCGGGCAACGATTGTCCACCGCGTACACCCTGCCCTCGTGGTAGAAAACGGCGATTCCGTGCCGCTCGCCGCTGACGACCAGGCAACCCTTCTCTCGGATCTCGTCGAGGCTTCCCGCGCAAAGCAATCCTTCTTGCTGACCGATCACGCTCGCACACTCCTTCTCGATCGAATCGCGATGCCCTAACGATAGCACGTGCGCGGGCGTGCGTCATGGGTTTCGCGGTGGGCTGGTGGCCGGACGGGAATCTTGCCAGCGTTGGCCGATCAGGCGAATGACTTCACGGAACTCGTCACGGTCGGCTGGAGACAGGCGCTCGTCGGAGAGGATCTGCACCACGAGCTGGAGAGTTGGGTCCGAGAGGCTGACGCGGGCAAACAGGGCAGGCAGATGCCCACCCGCCGCGAGCAGTCGATCTGTCTCGGCAGATGTGAGTTCGAGCGCGGCGACGAGCTTTTCGGCGACCGAGCGTTCGGCGCTGCGCTGGCCGCTCTCCAGTCGATTGACAAAGCTCGGGTCGAGGCCGGCGCGCCGCGCGAGGGCGCTCTGGCTCAAGCGCGCCCGTTCGCGGTACGTTCGGAGCAGACCTCCGAAGCTCTCGGCGTCATGGTGGTCGGTAGGCACGTCACTTCTCTCAGCATCAGCCATTCTCGGTCGGCTTCTCCGCGCGCCGCGCCTTGAGCCATTGATACCGGGCGATCAGAAAGGAGTCGAAGTTGACGAACAGGGTTCGCAGAACGTTCGCGTACTCCTTGGCGACAGCCCATTCCCGAGTCTCCGGGTCGAAGTGGCGGGCGCTGGCCGGGATCATCTGGCGGAAATCGTCGAGCAGCGCGCGGTTGAAGCCGAAGTTCAGGATCCAGCGACGCCCGTCACTCGATTCACGTAAATCGTAGACCCAGCCGCGCAGCTCCTCGCGCTCCGCGGGTTTCTCCGCGGCCTGGGCGATCTTGAGATCGATGTTGCAGCGGGGGTCGTCGCGGATCGCCGGATTTTCGCAGCCGCGGGCCGGGCAGAGGCACTGGCCGACGACCGGGCAGAAGGTCTTAGGATGAGTCGAGTACCAGGCGCGAATCGCCTGGCGAGCGGTGCGTGGCAACGGCAGCTCCTCGCGGAAGGAATCGCGGCTTGTTCGGCTCGCTTCAGACGGGAGCGCGCGCCTTGCGCCGTGGCGATCGACGGCAGGCGGTGTCGGGGCACGCGGGGGCCGGCTGGGCCACTGATATTCTACGCCACCGGCGCTCAGAGCTCGGGAGGAAAGTAGGGTTCGCCAGCGTTCAGCAGGCGCCAGCTTTGCGCCACGTCGTCCGAGTCGACCACCTGCTCCTCGGAATTGCCGAACATGCCGGTCCCGCCGGTGCCGCTGGGGCGGTGCGGCGCGAGACCAGTCGCGAGACGTTGCCAGAGGTGCGGTGGAACGTCCGAGTGAAAAGCGTAGATCTGCCGCGTGCCGACGAACGGGAAGAGGCCGGGCTCCATCGGCGGTGCGCCGGGTGGTAGCTCGCCCAGACTTAAAAAGTTTTCGTTCGTCGCGGGCTGGGCATGCACGGGGACCGAACGCAGCTCGGGCTCGGTCAGGTCCAGTCCTTGGACCTGGGGCAGGTAACGGACGAACTCCGCGAGCGATGGTCGCGTCGCATCCCCCACCGCGTCCTCCTAGCAGAGTCACCGGCCTCGCGAAGGGGAGCATTGGCGCAACTGGCGTGCCAGCAGGGAGGGTCAGGCGAACGAGCGGGCGGACTCGCGCCTCATCCACCTGCCGTGGCAAGCAGGCGATAACGGGCGATCGGGTCGTTCGCGCCGCCGGGCGTGAGACCGAGAAGATCGCAGACCTCGAGGTCCTGCCGCGCGCGTCGTGATGCGATTGCCTGCTCCGAGGCGTCGACCTTGCGCGCCCCTTGTTCCTCGGTCAAACGCAGGCGCACCTGCTGGACCGCGAACGTGTCGCGCAGCATCTGCGGACTGATTGGTCCGCGCTTCCGCAGACCGGCCCGCTGCCCGGAGGTTTCCACGATGGCGTTCACGGCGCGGGCGGAGATCGGGAGCAGGCGATCGCCCGTACCAGTCTCGAGGTGGCGACGTAGCTCGTCCACCAGCCGGGGCGTCAAGGCCAGAGTTCGAGCACGGATGCGCCGTGCCTGGTTGGCCGCGCGGACGACCAGATAGCCTTGCTCGGTGCTGGAGGGGTCCAGGTACACGTCGGCGGGGTGGAGTGCCAGAAGCTCATCGCGCTTCAGTCCGGTGTCGAGCAGCGTGAGGATCACCACTCGCCAGAGCGGTCGCTCGGTGGCGGCGATGAGCTTCGCCGCCTCCTCCGATTCAAGAAATTCGGGCAGATGTGGCTGCGTGCTGGGATAAATCAAGTGCTCGGCGGGATCGTCGTCGCGGATGCCCAGGTGCCGCACGTAGGCAAAGAACGCCTTGACCGACGCGACCTTCCGGCGTAGCGAACGCGCGTCGTTCTTGCGTTCCTGACGGAGCCAGGAGGCGAAGCGGCGGAGATCGTCGAGACCGACGTCGGTCGCGGGGCGGTCGCCGAGGTGGCGGATCAGCAGCGCCAGATCGATCCGCGTGGTCTGGATCGTGTGGGGTGACCGGTCGATCGCGGCCGCGAATTCAAGGAAGCGCGGCACCAGTTCGGACAAACGATGCCGCGGGCCGTTGCTGGATAACGGGGGCGTTGACGATGGCGCTGGGATTCCTGGACTCGCTCGCACTTCCGCGGCCACCGATGCGGTTTCTGGCTGCTCGTGCGTCGACGATGGCGGAGCCGGCGGATCATCCCACAGCGGTAGGGCTAGCTGATCGGGTGGCAGGCTTCGCGGAGGAGTCGTTCCTGAACGTCGACTCAAAGGTTCATCTCCAGCGCGATGCCGTGGGACGAGTGACTTTCTCGCGGCCCGTCCCAGGGTAGATTCCACCGGCGTGCCAGGGCGAAGCGCGCGGGATCCGTGCAGCGAGCCCGGCGCTCTTCACTCTGGCTGGCTTCTCGTCGAACGCTACCATCTCCCTCGCCGGGCGTCAAGGAACGTTTATAGAAGCACTATCAAAACCTGAGTTTCAGCGCGCGGAGCGCGCTGAAACTCAGGTTTTGATGTGAACTATTAACCCGATTCCCAGGGGCAGCCGGGCGTCAACCCGGCTATAGTTGATCCAGGG
>DATLRG010000391.1:0-3432 GCA_035534795.1 Chloroflexota bacterium | reverse complement strand
GAAGTAAGGGCTGAGGTGAGCGAAGAACTGGCCCCGTGGGCCAGTTCTTCGCTCACCTCAGCCCTTACTTCCTCCTTGATGCTCTTAGCAGAGCGGCCTGGCGGGATCCTCGCCGGGCTCTCACCGCACCTTCGAGAGAATCCGGATTTTTACGAGGTTTTAAGTAGGAAAGCTGTATGTTTACCCCAGGGCGTTTTGAGCGAGGGGGAAACTGATGAACGAGTTAGCGGTGCGCGAGGCACCCTGGAGTCCGACACCCGGCGGGCGGGTCCGGCTTCGCCTGGCGCTCGATCGGCCGCGGGTGCTGGACGGTCTCACCGGGGTCGTCCGATACTTCTGGCCGTACGCCGACGACGGGAATTCCTGGCTGGTCACGCTGGACGAGCCGGCGATGGATGGCGGCCGAGTATATACACTGGTACGCTGTGCTGGTGGCGAGCTGGAGCCTGCGCCGGAGCCGCTGCCGGGCGCGATCGCCGCCGAGCCGGGTGGTCTCTTTGGATTGCTCTGGCCGAAGCGACCGCGCCCGGGTGCTCGGGACGACGGGTCGCCCGCGAGCAACCGGCGCTTCGCGCCGGAGCTTCCCGCCGGTGGCGAACGCGGCGACAACGTCGTGGTCGACCAGCGGCCTTTGCTGGCCGCGCCCGAGGTCGTGACGTACCGGCAATCAGTCGAGTTCGTCGGACGCGAGACAGAACTGGCCGACTTCCTCGAGAACCTATCCCTGTCGGTGGAAGACGACCGCCGACGCTTCGTCTACGACGTCGCCGGACCGAGCGGCGTTGGTAAGACCTGGCTGCTGCGCCGCTTTCGGGCGCTGCTCCAGCAGACCGGCGGTCGCACCGTCTGGATCGACGACGCCGACGACGTCGTCGAGGTGATGGAACAGACCATGGCGCAGTTTGCTGCTGAGGGGCACTCTTTCCCGCCTTTTGACGACGAGCTGCGACGGTTTCGCCAGGCCTGTCGCGAACCCCACTCCTCGACCACCGTCCCGACAGAGCCAGCAGTGTCTCCAGCCGATGCGCCCGAAGCGCTGCCGGACGCGGCAGCGCTCCTGTCTCTCGCTGGTGATGGGCTCCCCGCGGCGCGCGAGCGAGGCACGGAGATCGTCCCGAGTCGGTCGCTGTCAGGGCCGCGACGGATCGTCGCCGTTGAGCCACGAGCCCTTCGCGACGCGATCCACGCGCTCACCCCGCGCTTTCTCGACGGACTGCGCGCGCTGGCCAACGGGAACCCGCTTGGTCTCTTCTTCGACGTCCACGAGCGCACCCATGGATTCCTGGATGACTGGCTCCGCGACATTCTGGACGGGCGGTACGGCGAGCTCGCGGCATCGACTGTCGTGGTCGTCGCTGGAACGGTCCCCCTCGACGCGAGTCGCTGGCTCGGCTTCGATCCCCTGATCGCGCACGTCCGCCTGAATCCATTCTCGGCCGAGGAGACGCGTGCTCTCCTGGCCCACAACTGGATCGTGGAGGACCGCGTCGTTCGGGCGATTCAACAGGCGTCCAGAGGGCTGCCGGTGCTGGTCGCGACGATGGCGGTGCGCGCCAGCGATCACCTCGACCGCTTGACCGAATCCGACCGCACCGCGCTCGACTGCTTTCTGGCGTCGTTGGGTGATCCCGTTCGACGGTCGACCGCGCTCGACGCCGCGCTGCCGCGACGACTCGACGTGGACGTCCTGACTGAGCTGATCGAGGGACCGCCGGCAGGGCCCCTGATCGACTGGCTGAGGAAGATGCCGTTCGTGGAGCGGCGGGCCGGCTCCTGGGTCTACCGCCAGGCCGTGCGGGAGACACTGTTGCGGTTCGGCCGTGGCGAGTCCGCGCAGCGGTGGACGCAACGGCACGGCCAGCTCGCCGAGTATTACGAGCGGCTGCGCGACGACCTCGACCGCGAGCCGGCCAGCCGCCTGCGGGATGCGACGCGGCAGAGCTACGAGCTGGAAGCCCTCTACCACCGACTCTGTCAGAGCCCGCTCGACCACCTCGCCGCCGCCCTCGGCGGTTACGTCGATCGCTTCGGAGTGGACCAGTCGTCGGCTCGCCGCTGGGCCGAGGTGGTCCTGCAGGCCGGCCAGGATTCCTCGGACAGCGCGACGCAGTATTGGGGTGAACGGCTCGTCGACGGCATCGACGCGCTTGCTCGGGGATCCCACGCACCGGTCGCGCGCGTGTTTGGCGCGGTCCTTTCGACCGTCGCGCTCGACCCGATCCGACGGGCGAAGGCCCTGGCCTGGCAAAGTCGGTTGCTGGTTGCCTCGGCGCAGCTCGATCCGGCGCTCGCGGTGTACAATACCCTGCTCGAGCTCGTTCCCGAGAGTGTGTCGTCCTGGACCGAACGGGGCATCATCCTTGGCCGGCTCGGACGATACCGGGAAGCTCTCGCCAGCTTCGACCGGGCGCTGGCGATCGATCCCGCGTACGCCCTGGCCGTGGCGGGCCGTTCCCGGGTCCAACGGACGCTGCGATCCTTCGGGTCGGCGCTTGACGACTTCGAGCGCATCGTCCGGTCGTGGCCGGAGGAAGCCAGCCCGATCGAGGACGCCGACGCGACCAGACCTGCGCTGGAAGTCCCGCTGAGCCGTTGATGGTTGAGCGCTGGTTGGAGTCGTGCGTGGCCCGGATGACCCGAGCCGGCGGCGACGTCACAGTGAGGGGCGGTGACGTCGTCGCCCGCTCGGGCTGCCGCATGAGTGAATACGCATCAAGGTTACGGCCGCATGATCAAAGCCCTCGTCTTCGACTTCGACGGCCTCATCCTGGATACCGAGGGGCCGGAGTTTACTACCTGGCAAGAGATCTACGCCTCCCACGGCTGCGAGCTGGGTCTCGCGACCTGGGCGGTCACGATAGGGACGGTCGGCGCTTTCGATCCGTACGCCGAGCTGGAGCGGCAACTGGGGCAAACGATCGACCGCGACGCGGTCCGGGAGCAACGCCGCCGCCGCAACGCCGAGCTGCTGCGGCGAGAACAGGTTCGCCCGGGCGTCGGAGACTACCTCGCCGGCGCCAGGCAGCGTGGCTTGAAGCTGGCGATCGCTTCCAGCTCGCCCCGATCGTGGGTCGCCGGCCATTTGGAGCGGCTGGGACTGATCGCGCGTTTCGACTGTCTGACGTGCGCGGATGACGTCGAACGGGTGAAGCCGGAGCCGGAGCTGTATCGCGTCGCGCTCGCCACGCTGGGGGTCCCAGCGAACGAAGCGGTGGCGCTGGAGGACTCGCCCAACGGAATTCTCGCCGCCAAGCGGGCCGGGCTGTTCTGCGTCGCCGTGCCGAATGCGCTCACCCGCCAGCTCCCCCTCGACCAGGCAGATCTGCGGGTCGATTCGCTGGCCGAGCTCCCATTGGAAGTTCTCTTGCTGAAGTTTCTGGGATAGGGTTTCCCTTAACCGGGTGCGGAGATTTTTTGGGAGTGAGGCCAGGG
>DATLRG010000390.1:0-4917 GCA_035534795.1 Chloroflexota bacterium | reverse complement strand
CCCTCTCCATCTCCGATGGAGAGGGGCGGGGGGTGAGGCCACGCGCCAGTGGGGTGAGGCCACGCGCCAGGGGGGTGAGGCCACGCGCCAGGGGGGTGAGGCCACGGGCCAGGGGGGTTCGGTCAGGCAGCGCAGCCAACGCGGGGCTGCTCTCCTCACCGGCCTTCTCGTCGCCGTCTCGCCGATCGACGTCTATTACAGCCAGGAAACGCGGATGTACGCGCTCCTGCCGGCGCTCGCGCTGCTCTCGCTGATCGCCACCGTGCGTCTGCTCGGGACCGGGCAGCGCCGTGATTGGCTTCTCTGGACTCTGGTCAACGTCGTCGGACTGTACGTCTACTACTACCTCGGCCTGCTCACCGCGGCCGAGGCGCTGGCGCTGCTCGGCAGCGTGGTAGAACGGCGCCAGCTCGGCAGGTGGATTCTCGCGCAGGCCGCGATCCTCGTCCTCTACCTGCCCTGGGCCGCTTTGCTGCTCGGGCGGCTGGGTGGATCGTCGCTCGCGCTCCCGGTGGCGACGGCGGTCCACCTGACGCCAGCCGCGTACCTGACGGAAAACTGGCAAGACTTCACCGTCGGCTTCACGGTGCCGCCCGGTGGCCAGGCGTTGCTGGTGATCTTCGCCGTTGCCACGCTCGCCGGCGCCATCGTTCTCGGCCGGCGGAGCCCCACTCTGCTCGCGCTGCTCCTGTTGAGCGCGCTTCTGCCACTCGCCGGGGCCGGCGCCGTTCTGCTGGCACGTCCATTCTTCTACCCACGCTTCATTCTGTTCGCCGCGATCCCGATCTGGTCGCTCGCGGCCATCGGCCTGACCTCTCAGCGACGAGTCTGGCCTCTGGCGGCCCTGCTGGTCGCCGTGATTCTGGCGGGCAACGGCTGGACCTGGTATCACGAGCGAACGACGCCGCGCGTCGGCTACGCGCCCGATGATTACCGGGTCGCCTTCACGACGCTCGCCGCGAACGCCCGGCCGGGCGACCTGGTCCTCGGTGGCTATCCCTGGCAGGCCGGATACGTCCAGGCGTATCTCTGGAAGAGCCAGCTTCGTACGGCGTTCCTGCCCGGCCACGTCGATCCGCGACAGATCGATCGACTCGTCGGCTCGGGTCGCGCCTGGGTCTTCGACTACTCGCCGGACCACCGTTTCGAGGGCAACTGGCTCGAGCAGAACCTGGACTCGCGCGCTCAGACGCTCGTCGTGGACCAATCCGGCGACTCTCGCGTCCGCCTGTTCGCCACCAGGGGAGCACGATCCACGACGAACACCGTTCCAGAGGCGACCCTGGGCGGCCAGATCGCGCTGCTCTCGAGCGACGTTCAGACTCCTGGTCAACTGCGCCCGGGCGACGCTGTGCAGATCAGCTTGCGCTGGCAGGCATTGACGACGCCAAAGTCCGGCTACACCGTCTTCGTCCATCTGCTCGGTCCCGATGGCAAAGTCGCCGACCAGCACGATGGCCCGCCTCTGAACGGCGCGTTCCCGACGGATCGGTGGACCCCCGGCGAGGTGCTCGTCGACCGCTACACGCTGACGATCCCGCCACACGCGACGGCCGGTCGTTACCAGGTCGAGGTCGGCATGTACCTGCCCTCGAACGGGCAGCGTCTCATCGTGGGTCCAACGCCACGACAGGATAACCGGATCGTGATCGCATCGCTGAAAGTAAGTCCACGGTGAGGGTTACAGGGATGAGCTTGAGGTGCATCGCACCTCAAGCTCATCCCTGTAACCCTCACCGTGGACTTACTTTTGACCCGAAAGGCAGGAGGAGTCTCGTCTCAAAGCTCCGTAACGACCGCGTCTGGGAAGCCGCGGCAATCGCGGCGGTTCTCCTGGCAGCCGCCGCTCTTCGGTTGGTCGGTCTGGCGTCGCTACCGCCCGGCCTCTTCCAGGATGAAGCGATCAATGGGGTCAACGTCCAGACGATCCTGGCCGGCGCACCGCGGATCTACTATGGAGAGCGCGAGCCGCTCTTCATGTATCTCGCCGCGCTGGTGACGCTCTTGCTCGGCCCGACTCCGCTGGCGCTGCGGGTCACGGCCGCGCTCTCCGGCGTCGTCGGGGTCGCCGCCGCCGGCGCGTTTGGCCGGCAACTTTTCGGGCGGACGGTTGGATTACTGACCGCGGCCGGGGTCGCGGCCTCGCTCTGGCTCACCGTCATTAGCCGCATCGGCTTGCGCGCGATCACCCTGCCGGCCGTCGAGTGCCTCGGCCTGGCACTGCTCTGGCGAGCCACCCGTACCGGTCGACGGCGCGACTTCGTGCTGAGCGGCGCCGTCCTCGGATTCTCTCTGTACACCTACCTCGCCGCGCGCTTCTTGCCGTTCGCTCTCGCCGCTTTCGTGGTGGTCGCGCTCGTCGTGGATCGCCCGCGGATGCGCCGACAGTTGTCGGGATTCGTCGTCGCGGGCATCGCCGCCGTCGTCGTCTGCCTGCCACTCGGCGTGTACGCGCTCCATCGGCCCGACATGCTCTTCGGCCGACCAGACCAGGTGGCGCTGCCCGGCGGCAGCGCGTTTCTTCCCGCCCTGGTCGCCAACGTCGGCCGTGTCCTGGGCATGATCCTCGTGTACGGCGACCCGAACTGGCGACAGAATTTCAGCGGCGCGCCGGTCTTCGATCCCTTGAACGGGGTCATTTTTCTGGTTGGACTGGTGGTCGCGCTGGGATACGGCCTCACCCCGAGGGGGCAGCGGCGTGCGGCGACGGCAGACCGACGTCCCGCGGCCCTCCTGGTCCTGGTGCTGCTCGTCGTCATGCTGGTACCCAGTATGCTCTCGGTCGATAGCCCGCACTACCTCCGCACGGCCGGGGCGGCGCTGCCCATCTACGCACTCTGGGCCCTGGGCCTGGCGTGGCTCGCCCGGACCGCTTCTCGCGTCGTCCAGCGTCCGGCCTCCGACGCTCACGCGTCGTCCCTCGCTCCAGCTCCCGACCCGCGGGGCACGCCGAGGAGGCGATGGGGTGAAGCCGTCCTCCTCGCCGCCATCATCGCCGTCGCCGTCGGCGTCGCGTTCGCCCGAACCGGCTGGACCTACTTCGTGGACTACGCTCGGAATCCAGCAATTCCTGACGCGTTCAACGCCGACCTGGCCGCGGCGGGCCGATTTCTGTCCACCTCGCCGATCTGGCAGAACGATCGCGCCAACGTCTTCGTCACCGACGATGACCGCCTGAACCGAGCGAGCGTCGCCTTCTTCCTCTACCTCCGCCTACCGCCAGCCGACCGCGCGAACTGGCTCGACGAGCGGACGATCGGCTCCTTCTTCGCGCAGAATAGCGCCGTCCCGCTGCCGGTCGCACCGTCGCTCTACGTCGTGTCTGGTGATGGCCAGACGACGCTCGACTCGCTAGGACCGGCGGTGCAGCGGTCCACCTGGATCGAAGACGGCGGCCGTGTCGCGGGGCGGGCGATCTGGGCGGCTCCGGCGACGGCGGACTGGTTCGGACACCCCGTGGGCGCGCAATTTGGCCGCTGGCTCGAGTTGGAGCGCGCCCAGGTCACCGCGACCAACGTCGCGCTCCGCTGGCGAATCCTCGCGGTCCCAGACTACCAGCCGTCCGTCTACGTCCACGTCCAGGACGATCAGGGCCACACGCTCGCCACGGCCGACCAGGTCGTCGGATTCGCCTTCCAGAACTGGCGCGTGGGGCAGGAGCTCGTCACCTGGCATCCGATCCACCTACCACCCGGGACACCGCCCGGCCGGTACCACCTCACCGCCGGCGTCTATCGCAAGGAGACTGGCGCGCGAGAACCGGCGGTGCTCGGCGGCCAGGCAGTCGGGGACGTCGCCGTCGGCGACCTGAATCTCACGACGCCGGTCGCGGGCAGCGTCGCCGTTGGGCACGCCGTCGACCGACCCATCGCCCCCGGGTTGAGCCTCGCGGGCTACGATCTTGGCGACACCGTGGTCGAGGCCGGAACGCGGCTATCGCTGACGCTCGTCTGGAAAGCGACTGGCGCGACGCGGCCGGCTGCCCAGGCCGTCCTGTTCGCGCGCACTGCGAATGGAGCAACGGTCGGGGAATGGAACGGGCCAGTCGGCGGAGCGGCTTATCCGTCCGATCGCTGGCCGCCTGACGCCGCGATCCGGCAGGTCCTCGATCTGCCCATCAGCGCGACGGCGAGCGGCCCGGTGACGCTCACACTCGCCGTGCGCACCGGCGACGATCAGCCCCTGGGCGCGCCCATCGAGATCGCCCGGGCGACCGTCAAAGCGTCGACCCACCAGTTTGCGCCACCGCACCCTAGCCACCCGCTGAACACCACGTTCGCGGGCGTCGGAACGCTGATCGGCGACGACCTACCCGATCGGATCTACCACCCGGGCGACAGCGTGCCGGTGACGCTCTACTGGCGGAGCGCCGGCGCCGGCCCGGCTGCCTACACCGTCTTCGTCCACCTGCTGGATGCCCAGAGTCACGTCGTCGGCCAGCGCGACGAGCCACCGGTCCACGGCTCGCGCCCGACGACGAGCTGGGTTGTTGGCGAGTACCTCGCCGACGAGCACGACGTGACCGTCGACGCGAAGACACCCGCCGGTTCCTACCTGATCGAGATCGGCCTCTACGACCCGCGCAACGGCCAGCGCGTCGCCACGGGAACACCGGACAACCGAGTGCTCATTGGCTCGGTGCGGGTGGGTTAGGCGCGGAGCGCAGCGCAGCATTGACGACGTTCATCGCCGCGTCCAGCCCTTCGGCGAGCAGCACGTCGACGCCGTGGACCACCCGATCGAGCAGCGCGGGCAGCTCTGCCGCCTCGGCCGCATTGAAGGGTGTGAGCACGTAATCGATCGGGTCGACGCCCGGCGGTGGCCGCCCGATGCCAACCCGCAGGCGGGGAAACTGGTTGGTGCCGAGCTGATTGATGATCGACTGAATCCCGCGCTGGCCGCCGGAGCTGCCCTCGC
>DATLRG010000389.1:0-8804 GCA_035534795.1 Chloroflexota bacterium | reverse complement strand
TGCGCAACCTGGACGGCTACACCGACGCCGGCGGTGTGATCCACCCGATCCGGGGGAGTCGCGGCTACGACGAGACCTACGTCCGGCGCGAGCGGGAGGAGCGTCGGGAAGGCGGCGAGTCGGCCGCGGACCGCCAGCAGGCGCGATCTTTCGGCCGGTTCGTCGAGCGCGAGGACCGTGTGACGCGCGCTCGGGACCGCGTCGACCGCCTGGTGCAGGAGCGGGACGGTCTGCGTGAGTACCTGCGCGAGGACCCGGCGGCGCCCTACACGCCGCTGCTGGGCACCCACGGCAAGGCGCGCTCGGAGTCCGGCTTGATCCCGCTCGCCGTCGCGCGCGACTATCTGCCCCACCCACCGGGCGGGTATCGGACGGCGAAAGTGGTCCGCGACGGCCGCACCTACATCAGGCGGGAGTACGCTCTCGACCAGCTCGCCGACCAGCTGGGCTACGCCAACGACCAGGAGCTCGAGTCCGCCCTGCACCGCGCGGCCGCCGACAAGGAGCGCCTGGCGACGCTCGATCGCGAGGTCCGCGCGCTGCGAGCCCGGGAACGTCCGAAGGGACGCCGGAAGCGACGCAATCCGGGCGCACCCGGCCCCGACTGGGCGGCGCTCGGTATCCTGGGCGCTCTCGCGCTCCTGCTGCTCTACCTGGCGACCCGGCCGACCACGCCGGCGCCGGCCAGCTGAGGGAGGGAATGGTGGGCGACGCGATCGCGGATTATTCCGCGCCAAATACGCACCGTCACCGGGTCTCTCGGGCGACGACGCACGCGCCGTTCAGCTTCCTGGTCGGGCGGCGCCGGCGACGCCGACCCGAGCTGGGCGCCGGGGACCTCGATCAGCTGCACCGGGGGATGGCGCGGCTGGCCCTGAGCGCGAACGCCGCGGCCCGACTCGTCCTGGACCGGGAACCCGGGCGCGACCAGTTCGAGACGCTGGCCGGCCATCTGGACGATTGCGCGGAAGTCGCGATCTCCCTCTTCGCCTTGATCCGGGCGCGCCAGTGACCGGCCGAGGGAGACGAGCTGCACCGGCCGGCGAAGAAAGGACGCCCGACTCGGCGCGTCCTGAGCAACCGGTACGGGTACCGTTGCGCTTAGACGCTCAAAACGCGCCCGGCGGACTCCTTTTCGACCTCCGGGGAGGCTTGTCGCGTGGCTGAGAACAACAAAAAGTCTCGAACGGTGGACTCCGCCCGGCCTCCGGCCGCGCGCTGACTCTGGCCGACCGCCAGGCCGAAGCCCGGCGCCTGGTGCAGCTCCACCCCGACCGAAGTCTTGCCGACGTCGGCCGGCGCGCGGGCGTGTCCATCGGCTGGCTCTCGTCGGCCGTGGCGACCGACGAAACGGGCCTTCATTCTGAACGCGCCACGCTCCGACGCATCGCGCAGGGCCCGGCCGGTATGACGCGCGAAAGAGAGCCGACCGCGGCCGGCGCCCGGGTCGCCGACGTCGACCTCGGGCTTTTTACGCCAACCGAGCGCCGGGACGCGCTCGCTCTCGCCGCGACGCTCGGCCAGCTCCGCGGCCTGGCGCCGTCTCTTCCCGCGGACGCCCACCAGGGCGCGCGACTGCTCCGGGGCGAACACTTGCCCCTGACCGAGCTTGGAGCTCGCCGGGCCTCTCCTGTCGCCCGCGTAGGGGTTCTTTTTGGCCGTCAGGGGACACTCCGGTTAGCGACCGTCATCAGAAAGACCGCGTTCTGGTCCGCCGGCACCACTGTCCCATTGCGCGAGACATAATATTCCGCCGCGCGTTCGCGCCCACCAACGCCGTAGGACAGAACGACCCACTGGGCCCCGTCCGCATCGGGTCCGAAGCAGCGGTACGCTGGATAGGTCAAGGTGTTGTCGAGACGGATGAAGGCCTCGCGCACCCCCGGCGCGATCTTGCCGGTCGCATCTGTGCATGAAATCGGTGGCCGTCCGGTCAAGCCTAGCGGCTCAACGACGAACGCGCTGATGAGGATCCCGACCGCCAGGCCGCCCGCGAAAGCAAGCGCCGCCGCGAGCACCGTCCCACGATTCGCGCGGGTCGCATTCACGTCTCGTCCATCTACGGCTTCCGTCGCGCGTAGTCAATCAGTCCCTGGACGATCAGCACGAGGCCCCCGATCGCCAGCGGAAGACCAAAAACGTAGTTGGCGCTGGCGCTCTGAAGCACGCCGATGCCCACAACAATCCCCGCGACGCCCACGACGAGCTGTAGATCGGGGGAAAGTTTCGGGCCAGTGGGCGGCTTCTCACTCATCGGGCCACGTCCCTTCTCGCGCGACCGTCCGCTCATGGGACGGGACCCAAATACCCCGAACGACGGCCGCAGGAAACCTCAGCGGTCGGTCCTCGAGATCCGCGCGTCGAAGCTCGACCCTATCGCCCTCCATGCGCCGAGCCTCCGCTTTCTTCCATCAGGTCTGACGGCGCGACTCCCAGCGCTTCGGCGAGCTTCCGAACGGTGGAGAACCGCGCCTCTCTCGCCCTGCTTTCGAGACGATTGATCGTGACCTCGGACACGCCCGATCGCGCCGCGAGCTCGGCTTGACTCAAGAGCGCGTGTTCGCGCGCTGCCTTCAGTCCCGGAAGTTTCACCTTTCCCCGCTCCGCACGATGACTGCCGAGAGTCTACCCAATGACGGCTGAATGACGCAATAGTAAAGGGCGTTATGAAAGCGTATTGACTCGGAAACCGTCTTAGCGTTATCATTACGCCGTCACTTCACTAAAATAACAACGGCCACCAGCCCAGAGGGGAGAAGACCATGGCAACGGAGCCGGACCAACCGGACGACGACGCGCGACCCGACGAGCCGGCGCGACGGCCGACGATCTGGGACAACTTCAGGAACGCCGAGGAAAGCTGGCGGAGCTTCCTGATCGACGCGGGATTCGTTGCCTACGCGCGCATCCCGCCCGAGCAGCGCGAGCGCCCGCGGAAGCAGCTCGACGGGATCCTCCGCGAGTGGGACCTCGACGAGAAGCTCTTCATCCGGGCCGACGACCTGGTCGGCGACCTGGTCGTGGAGCTCTTGCAAACCGGCTTCCTCATCGGCTACGCGCTCGCCCGCACCTGGCCGCGGGGCCCCGAGGACCTCGACGGCTGGCCCGACGCCGCGATTCTCTACGCCGGACTCGCCCGGCGCGAGCCGGGCACCGACGACAAGGAGTCTTGAATGAACACGCTTCTCGTTCCCGTTCTCGCGCCCAGTGAGCGCGCGCTCCCGGTCGCGCAACCGACGCGCGAGCTGGCCGCCCTGGATCCCTTCGCAGCGCGCTTCTGGTCGCACGTCGAACGGACTCCCCGCTGTTGGCTGTGGACCAACAAGCTCGACGTGCAGGGCCGTGGCTATTTCTACGTGGGTGCCGGAGTGGTCGATCTCGCAACACGTGTCGCCTGGAGGCTCGCGTATGGTCCCATCGCACCCGGTCTGATCGTCCGGCAGAGCTGCGCGACGGCGGCCTGCGTGAACCCGAAACATCTTCTGCTGGCCCCGCCTCCGGATAGCTTCGCCGATCGCGCCGGCCAGACGCACTCGACGTTCTGGAATGACTGCCAGGAATGGCTCGAAGGCTTGAAGGACCTGAACCGCTCGCCCAAGACGATCTCGACCTATCGCCTCTCCATGGGCCGCTTTGAGTTGTGGCGCCAAAAGTGTGCGCCCGACGTGGCCTGTGTCTCGGACCTGAAAGGCCGTCACGCCCGCGACTACGGCCGGTACTTGCGCAACGACGTCACCGGGAGAAACGGCCCGCTCAGCGAGACGACCCGCGCGAAAGAGTTGGAAGTCCTCCGCTCGCTGCTCAAATGGACCAGCCTCTACACCGACCTGGACGTGATGTCGCGCGATCGCGTGCCGGTCCCCGCGACGCACCTCGGCGCGATCCGCAACTGGGCTCGGCCCGAGGACGTCGGCGCGCTCGTCGGCGACCTCGCGGGCGACACCGTGCGCGGCCGGCGCGATCGGGCGATCGTCGGCCTCCTGTTCCTGACCGGCCTTCGGATCTCCGAGCTGCTCGGCCTGGACCGCGAGCAATTCCCGCTGGCGCGCCTGGGGAAGGAAGTCACTTTCAGCTTTAACGTCGTGGGAAAAGGCAGTAAGGTCCGCATTTGCTATCTCAGCCTCCCCGGTCAGGACCTGCTTCGGGCGACGTTAAGCGATCGCCGCGACGACTGGCCCGCGGTCTTTCTGGGGACCCATCCCGGCCAGCAGGCGGACCCCCGAGCCGAGCCGCGGCTCACCGCAAGGTCCGTGCAAACGATGCTCCGGAGGAGCTGCACAGCTCTGGGAATTCAGCTCCTCAGCCCCCACTCTTTCAGGCACGGTTACGCAACGGCCGTCCTCGGTGCGACCGGGGACCTGAGCTTGACACAACTGCTCATGGGCCATTCATCGCCTCAAACGACAGCCCGGTACGCCCACGTCGTCAACGCCCGGTTGCGGGAAGGATACGCGA
Source organism: Chloroflexota bacterium (assembly GCA_035534795.1). Classification (GTDB taxonomy): domain Bacteria; phylum Chloroflexota; class UBA6077; order FW602-bin22; family CADDYW01; genus JAJPKB01. The sequence continues at coordinate 4,349 of DATLRG010000389.1, read as the reverse complement.
CGGCCTTCGGGGAAATGCTGAAAACGGAGCCGACCGGGGCACCTGTGGAGAAGCCGTCCGGGTCGGCTCCCCACCGGGGGACTCGTCGGCCGGCCGGCGCCGGACCTGTGCCAGGCGGGCACAGCGGCGGCGACGTCGGCGCGCCGGGCGCGTCTCGTCGAGCGTCTTGACACGGCGAAGGGCGCGAAGTAATCTGCCATCAAACAGTGAAGCCCCGACGCCGTTACGAGCGGCCCGGGGCACGACGAAAACCGAATGGGAGGCTTTCGTGAGCACGAGTCTACGTTCCAACGTGTCCCCTGACAAGGCCCCGCGCAAAGACCGGGAGGCCGACCCGAACGCCCCAGCCGCGGAGTACGCCCGCGCCATCCTCTACGCCCGTGTCTCGACGAAAGAACAGGCCGGCGAGCGCCATCTTTCGCTCGGCACCCAGCGCGACCATTACGAGCGCTGGTGCAAGCAGTATCGCGCCATCCCCGGGAAGGTCTACGTCGACGCGGTCTCCGGCCGGAAAGACTCCCGCGCGCAGTACCAAAAGATGCTCGCCGACCTGGCCGCCGGCGAGGCCGACGTCGTCGTCGTACAGTTCCTCGACCGCTTCGGCCGACGGACGCCGGAGATTGTCACCCGCTTCTACGCGCTCAAGGCGGTCGGTATCCGGGTCGTCGCGACCGACGAGCCTGAAGTCGCCCAAAACGATCTGCTGATGATGGTGAAGGCGTGGCAGGCCGGCGAGGAGTCCCAAAAGATCGGCAAGCGCGTTCTCCCGAACATGGAGAACGCCGTCAACAAGGGCCGCTGGCCGAGTCGCGCGCCCTTCGGCTATGAGCTGGTGCAGGATCCGCGTTCGCCTGACTTAGGCCGGCTACGCGTCAATCCCGCCCAGGCGCCGCTCGTCGTGCAGATCTTCGAGCGCTACGCAACCGGCAAGATCGGCTGTCACGCGATCGCGCGATCGCTGAACGCGGCCGGGGTGCGCATCGGCGACCACGTCTTTTGCGCCCAGACCGTGCAAAAGATCCTGAAGAACCCAGCCTACGCCGGCGAGCTCGTCTGGAATGGCATGGAGGTCCCCGGGGCCTGCCCGGCGATCGTCGCGCCCGAGCTGTGGGAGAAAGTCCAGCGGACTCTGGCCCGACGGAGCATCGGCTGGACGCGCCGCAGCGATCGGCCGGCGTTCCCGCTCGAAGGGCTGGTCTGGTGCGCCTGCGGCAGCAAGCGCCACAATCATCAAACGAGCTGGGTCCCGACCGACGGCAGCGAATCGCCCCGGTACTACCGCTGCACGGCGAGCGCGCGCGCCAAGACATCCTGCAAGACCGTCAAGGCCGCCGCGCTCGAAACCTGGGTGCTCGACGTGGTCTCCGGCTGGGAGATTCCCGCCGAGGCCATCGCGATCGCTTTCGAGGAGCGGCACGCCGAGGCGCGCGAGCAGCAGCGCAAAGTCGCCGCCGAGCGCAAGCGCCTGGAAGCGACGGTCGACCTCCACCAGAAGCGCCTCTCGACGACCTACGATCTTCTCGCCGACGGCGTGATCTCGATCGCCGCCTACACCGCCAAGGCCGAGGAGTACAAGGGCGCGATCGCCACGGCCACAGCGGAGCTTGCCGGTCTCGGCGACGGCGACCTGGGCGCCGATGCCGCCCTCGATCGCTGGTACGCGAACCTGCTCCAGTTCCGCTCGCTCTTGCCGCTGCTGCGTCAGGAGCCGGAGCGACTCGCCCTCGAGCTGGCCGAGCTCGTCGATCGCGTCGTCGTCAGCGAGGACGGCGCCCGCTGGGAAGTCTGGCCGATGCAAGAGCTCGGGGACCTGCTCCACGCCGCCTTCACGAGCAACCACGGGCAGGGGCCGACGCTGCGCGTGGTCGCCGGGGGACGGGAGTCCGTGCTCGATCGCATTGTCAGCAATGGTCAGCCGTAGAAGTTGTCTGAGAGCGGGCGCGTCCCCGGCGTCACGGTATCCCAGCGGTCGGCCCAGATCAGCCGCTCGTAGTAATCGGCGGCGTGATTCGAGCTGCAGACGACAACCCTCCGGACGCCTTCCTCCAGCGAGGTCTGATAGACGTTGTAGGCCATGTCGACGTTGGTCCGCTCGGCCACGTAGCGCTCGTCGGCGCTTTTCGCACGGACGAAGGCGCAGTGGACGACCGCGTCGGCGCCGTGGAAGTGGTGACGGTAGCTGTCCCGCTGGGGATCGGTGAGGTTGACGACGGCGACGCCGGGGACGTCGATGCCACCACGGTCACGGGTCGTCACGTCGAGCAGCGTCAGGTCGTAGCGTTCGCGCAGCGCGGGCAGCATCCGTCCGGCGACGTAACCGGCCGCGCCGGTGACAACAACTTTGCGTCGTTCCATCGAGTCAATCCTCCTCGTGCTGATTCAAGAACTGTCGGCGATGCGCGCTGCCAGCAGGCGGCAGCCGCGGTGCAGCATGCGGTAGAGCGTCGACCGGGAGACGGAGAGCCTTTCCGCGACGCGCTCGTGGCTGGTCGATCGCTGGAGATAGGCCAGGTCCAGGGCGCGCAACACGTCGCGGCCCGATTCCGGGGCGGCTTCCAGCGCCTCGTGGAACGCGTGGCAGACGAGCTGGCGCACGGCGATCGCGCGGTCGCGCTGTGGCGAGTCCGGCCCGGCGTCGGCAAAACGAAGGAGCCGCGATGCGGACACCGCGGCATCGTCGGACCAGTGTGACAGCACATCCTGAACCGCTGGTTGAAGATCGAGCGAGAGGTTGGTCGTGGGATCGATCGGCAACTCGCCGTTCAGCACCGCCTGGACCCAGCGCTCCGCGCCGATCGAGCGGAGATCGAGCTCGAGGCCACGCAGGGGATGGCCGCTATGGTAATCGTCGAAGCATGCCGATGGGATCAGTCGGAATCCCAGCGTCGTGAGGAATGCCTGGTGGCTGGGAAGCGCGGTCAGGGCGAGATAGCGCTTGCCTTGAGCGAACAGGCCGATCCAGTCGCGAATGAGTGCTGATTGGACCGACGAGGGGCCGTTCTCGCCTGGGACCAGGTGCCAGACGACGAAGGTATCGGCGTCATCCGCGGAGGCGGGCGGGTCCGCGAGCTGCGCGGGTTCCAAACGCTCGCGGAGCATGCGCGCGGCGGGCTCGTTCCGAAGCAGGAGCGCGAGAGTTGCCCGGCAGATAGGGATCACTGTCGAGTAGCCGACCACCTCGCCATCCCAGGTGCGGGCAACCATCAGGCGGGCTAGCGGCGTTCCCAGGAGCGCCTCCAGGTCGTCGACACGGTCGATCATCGTCCATTGGCGAGCAGCCTGACTGACAGCACGCTCGGCGCGGAGGCGGCGGATCGCCGGGTGATCTTCCGACCTGGCCCGCGCGACGATAATCTCGGCAGGATCTGCCTGGTCGAACATCAAGTGTTGAATCAGGGCCCGTGTCGAAAAGGACAGCCAGTCGGCGACGAGCCAGTGGCGATCGTCGGGGGAGGCGGCGCGGAACCGCGTCGAGTAGAAGGACAGAGCCCGCGAGCGCAGCTCGGCAGAGCGCCCCGGGTTTCGCCAGCGCAACTCGTCGGCGAGGGCGCGTCGGACCACGTCGTGGACCGCCAGGCCGTGGGCGACCGGTCGGACGACCGAGAGACGGCTGAGCTGCTCGAAGGCATCTCCGGCCCGGTCCTGGCCCAGCAGCGCGGCGAGCATCTCCTCGTCGAATTGCCGGACCAGCGCGGCTGATTCGAGGAGATCGCGAAACTGCCGGTCCTCGACCTCGTCGAGGAGCTGCTCGGACAGAGCCTGCAAGACCAGATAGCGCTGAGGTGCTAGGGCAAACGCGCGGATTCCCAGCCGCAGGGCCAGGTCGGTCGCCAGACACGTGGCGAGAGGGTGGCCGTGGGTGAACGCCCAGAGCTGCGCACAGAAATCCGTGTCGTGGATCCCGCGCCGCTGCACGTACTCGAGGGTCTCGGCTTCCGTCAGAGGACCGATCGGCAGCGGTCGAATGAGCTGCGCCCAGCCTCCCGCGGCCATCCAGAGGCGATCGATGGGAAAGCGACCGGCGAGCACCACTCGGACCGACGCATCCAGGTGGCTGAGGAAGGTCTCACGGAACCACGGGTCGTGCGCGCCGATCTCCTCGTAGGTATCGACCAGCAGAATCATCGAGGGGCGTCCGTCGTTCGAAGGCGGCGCCCGCCGCGCCGGTTCCAACGCAGCCGCGAGATCAGCTTCGGACGAGCGAGCCGCGCGACCGTCGACGTAGCAGGCCGGTATGCCGGACTGTCTCAGCCATCGCAGAAACGCGTGGAGCAACTCGGTTTTGCCACTGCCGCCCATGCCGCTGACGTTAAGGATAGTTGGCGGATCGGTAGCTTCCTGGAGCCAGC
>DATLRG010000388.1:0-3672 GCA_035534795.1 Chloroflexota bacterium | reverse complement strand
CGACCTCCCCTGAGCTGAGACTAACTCGAACCGAAGAATACCACAAGTACGAAGAACAAGGTGTTGTTGAGAAAGTGAGCGATCATCGAAGGGGCGAGGCTACCGGTCTTCCAGTAGGTGACGGCAAAGATGGCCCCGATCAGCAGGATGGGGAGGAAGGCGTCGAGGTTGACGTGCGCCACGGCGAACACCAGGCTGCTCAGGACGAGCGCCGGAACAACCCCGTAGGTCCGCGACGCAGCGGTGAAGATGTAGCCGCGGAAGAAGGTCTCTTCGCAAGCTGGCGCGATCACCGCCGTCGCGAGATACACCCCGAGCAGTTGGGGTGCCGTTGCACCCTGCATGCCTGCCCACAGGTCCGCCTGATTCTGATTGACGCCAAAGTGCTCGAGGATCGCCGCGATCAGCAACGAGCCCACGATCGTCAGGACGCCCACCCCCACGCCTTGCAGCAGACGGACTCGCCACGGACCGACGACCAGACCGATCTGGCGCCAGGACAGGACCCCGGGATGGATGATGCGGACGTACAGGACGCCGATGAGACCGGCGTCGAGCGCGACCGCCGACAGGACCAGCGCACCGGGAGTCACGAAGTTCGGGTTGCCGGGGTGCTGTTGCGCGATCGGGAGCAGCACCGGGAGCGGGATGAGCGTTCCGACAAAAAAGGCGACGGCGACACACGCCAGGATGGTGCCGACCGTCCCGTACCCACGCTCCGCGCGCAGGCGCGAGCTAGAACCCACGGCGACGTAGGCGAAGAGGCCGATCAGGAAGATCAGACCGCCGCCCACTGCCACCAGGGCCAGCAGAGCCAGTCCCGGCCGAGCGCTGAAGACCTGCTCGAACGCAGTCGCATCGAGAGATCGCGCGCCAATGGCCAGCGCCGTGCCGACGATGGCGGGCAACGTCAACACGGCGCCAATGATGATCAACCACGCTGGCCAGGAGAGGCGAGAGGACCCTCGCACCGTCAGCTCGTCGACTGCCGCACCCCTACTTCGCAGACTCGGCCAGGACGGCCTGCGCCGCCGCCAGCCGTGCGACCGGGACGCGGAAGGGCGACGCGCTGACGTAGTTCAGGCCGATGCGGTGGCAGAACCCAACCGTGTTCGGCTCACCGCCGTGCTCGCCGCAGATGCCCAGCTCGATGTCGGGGCGCGTCGCGCGGCCAGCCTCGACCGCCAGCTTCATCAGCTTGCCCACGCCAACTTGATCCAGCACCTGGAACGGGTTCTCCGGCAGGATCTTCTGACTGACGTACTGCAACAGGAACTTGCCCTCCGCGTCGTCACGGCTGATGCCGAACGTCGTCTGGGTCAGGTCGTTCGTGCCGAAGCTGAAGAACTCGGCGTACTGCGCGATCTCGTCGGCGGTCAGCGCGGCGCGCGGCACCTCGATCATCGTGCCGAACTTGTAGGGAAGCTGCGTCTGCGCTTCCTTCATCACCTGCGCGGCGACCTCGTCGAGCTGCTCGCGCACCCGCTTCAGCTCGTTGACGTGGCCGACGAGCGGGATCATGATCTCCGGGTGGACCGCGACTCCCTCGCGACGGACCTCGATCGCCGCCTGGAGAATCGCCCGCACCTGCATCGCGTTGATCTGGGGGAACATCAAGCCCAGCCGGCAGCCGCGCAGCCCGAGCATCGGGTTCGCCTCGCGCATCCCCGCCACTTCCTTGAGCAGCGCTTCTTTTTGCACGATTTCTGGCGAGTGCAGGCCCCTGGCATGCGCCTCGGTCACCTGGACCAGCAGCTCCTCGTAATCCGGCAGGAACTCGTGGAGCGGCGGGTCCAGCAGGCGAATCACGACGGGCAAGCCGTCCATCGCCCGGAAGATGCCCTTGAAGTCGTTCTTCTGGAAGACCAGCAGCCGATCCAGCGCCGCCTCGCGCGTCGCGTCATCCCGCGCCAGGATCATCTCCTGCATGATCGGCAGGCGCTCGGTCTCGAAGAACATGTGCTCGGTCCGGCAGAGGCCAATGCCCTCCGCGCCGTTCCGTCGCGCGATCTCGGCGTCGCGCGGGTAGTCGGCGTTCGCCCAGACCTGCAGCCGGCGGATCGTGTCGGCGTAGCCCAGCAGCGCTTGCAGCTCGCCGGTCAGCTCCGGCTCGATCATCGGCACCGGGCCGACGATCACTTCGCCGGTGCTGCCGTTGATCGAGATCACGTCGCCCTCTTTGACGACGACGCCGTCCGACGCGAACTGTCGCCGTTCCAGATCGACCTTCACCGACTCGGTGCCGGCGACGCACGGCTTGCCGATACTGCGGGCGACCACCGCCGCGTGGCTCGTCGCGCCACCGCGCGCGGTCAGGATGCCCTGCGCCACGATCATGCCGTGGACGTCGTCCGGACTGGTCTCGGGCCGGACCAGAATCACCTTCTCGCCGTTCCTGGTCCACTCGACCGCGCGGTCCGCGTCGAAGACGGCCTTGCCGCTCGCGGCGCCCGGCGAGGCGTTCAATCCCCGGGCGATCACGTGGACCGTGGCGGCCGGATCGATTTGCCGGTGGAGCAATTGCTCGACCTGGCCCGGCTCGACCCGCTGGACCGCCTCTTCTCGGGTGATCAGCCCCTCGTTGACCATGTCGACCGCGACCTTCACCGCGGCGGCCGCGCTGCGCTTACCCGAGCGCGTTTGCAGCATGTAGAGCTTGCCGTGCTCGACGGTGAACTCCAGGTCCTGCATGTCGCGGTAGTGCCGCTCGAGCAGGTCCGCGTACCGCGTGAACTCTTGATAGACCGACGGCCAGTCCTGCCCCATCGCGTCGATCGCCTTCGGCGTGCGGATACCGGCGACGACGTCCTCGCCCTGCGCGTTCGGCAGGTACTCGCCATAGAGAACGCTCTCGCCGGTGTTCGGGTTGCGGGTGAAAGCCACGCCGGTCCCGGAATCGGACCCCATGTTCCCAAAGACCATCGTCTGGACGTTGACCGCGGTGCCGAGGTCGTGCGGGATCCTGTTGAAATCCCGGTAAGCAATCGCGCGGGCGCTGTTCCACGAGCGGAACACCGCCTGGATCGCCAACTGGAGCTGCTCGTACGGATCGGTCGGAAAGTCCTTGCCGGTCTCGGCGCGCACCAGGCCCTTGAACTCCTCGGCCACGACCTTCAAGTCTTCGGCGCTCAGGTCGGTGTCCAGCGTCGCTCCGACCTTCTGCTTGCGCGCGTCGAGAATGCGCTCGAACTTGTCCGCGTCGATGTCCAGCACGATCTTGCCGAACATCTGGACGAACCGCCGCTCGGCATCGTAGCCGAAGCGCGGGTTACCGGTGCGGGCGATCAAGCCCTGAAGAGTGTCTGCATTCAAGCCCAAATTGAGTACCGTATCCATCATCCCCGGCATCGACGTGCGCGCGCCCGACCGGACCGAGACGAGGAGCGGATTGCTCGCATCTCCCAGCTTCTTGCCAGCCTGCGACTCGACGTCGCGGAGCGCGGCGACCTCCTGGTCCCACATGCCGTCCGGGAAGCGCTCGCCGCTGGCGTAGTAGGCGTTACAGGCTTCGGTGGTGATGGTGAAGCCCGGGGGGACCGGCAGACCGGCCCGCGTCATCTCCGCGGCGCCGGCGCCCTTGCCGCCGAGCAAGTCGCGCATCTGACCGTTGCCTTCGCGAAACGCATAGACCCACTGTGTTGACATTTGTCGAGAATAACCTCCTGAACGTGG
>DATLRG010000387.1:0-3180 GCA_035534795.1 Chloroflexota bacterium | reverse complement strand
TACGCCCGCGCCCATCGCGTGGCCGTCGTCAGCCCGCCCCCGGCCTGGGGCGGCGGCCTGGCCGCCGCCCTTGTGATCGGCGCCCTGGCCGGGCTGCTGCCCGCCATCCGCGCCGCACGCCTGTCACCGACACAGGCACTTTGGAGCATCTGACAGCACAGGCACCGCGACCAGCGTCAATCGCCGGATGCCGCTGCGAGCGAGGACCGGACGCCTGAGGCGTCAGGATGGTCGCCCGCCAGAACATGATCGAGAGGAAAGCGCGCGACATGGCCAGGAAGACGGCGGCCGGTGACCGGCTGACGGTTGAGTTCTCCTCAGAACCGCCCGCGCTGACGCCCGGTGCGGCTCGGGCGGTACTGCACTTGCTGCTGAAAGCCCGTGAGAAGCAGATCAGCGAAAAGCCGGATACCGGCACGGAATGCGCGCCCGGATAAGGGTAGATTCATGCCAGGTGGCCGGCCGTGGCGCGCCTCAGGCTGCGCGTCATGTTACCTGCCCGTAACCTGAACCCGACACAACCACCACACCCCCGACCTGCGGGAACGCGCCGCGCAGATCCTCGGCCCCATAAGATAATCGCAGGTCAGGCCATGATCACGATGTGTCCGAGGGGGGATCGACCCCATTCCCCCACGTCTGGAGGTGTCCGAAGACGTCTTCCTTGTGTCCTGACCGCTCTCGGCGGGGCTTCAGTCCAGCTCGTAGATTCGGGCAGCCGCGTTTCGGAAGGCCGTGACTGCGGTCAGGTAAGACGCGTGCATGGCTGGATTGTCAGGTTCTGTGAGGTTCCAGGCTCGCAGGATGACATTGGTCATACGTGACTCGATCCATGCCGGGTTTCCAGCGCGGCGCGTGAGCGCGTCGGCGATGGGAACGGAGTCGGCCAACTGGAATGCTTCCAGCACTTCGAGGTCTTCGTCAGTAACCAGCTGTAGCGGCATGACCGTGGCCTTCTGGCCGAACACCGGTTGGCCGAACGCGGCTCTGAAGGGGTTCCACATCGGCCCGAAGAGTGGGAACGGATGGAGGCTGGCGAGCACCGGAACGACGCGGCGGACCGACGCTGGCGAGACTCCCGGTACGGTCCACCGGCCAGCTCCGACCTCCTCGACAGCGCGGACGAGCTGTGCCGTCTTCTTCTTGAAGAAGCGGTCGAAGTCGCGCTGGTAGTGCGCCGGATCACCCTTCTCCAGAGTCTCCAGGCGCAAGGTCGCGGTTAGCATCTCGACAAGGACGATGGTGTCGTCGGTGACGATGGCACCATCGAAGGGTGGTTTCTCGCCGTCCCTGTTCGCCGCGATCACGTCGGCCTCGCTGACAAACGTGCCGTGCTCAGAGTGTGCGAATGCGCGGCGCATGAGGCTGGTGAGATAGTCCTCGTGGAGTCGACCGATGAAACTCGTCAGCTCGTTCACACCGGCTGCCCTGGTCCGTCCTGTCTGATCGATCAGCAGGTGGTAAACGCCGCGGATGCCTCGGTTCAGCATCAGCTCCGAGGACACCGGGAGTATGCGGCCGCTCTCAAGGCGGATGTAGGGATGTTCCCAGAAGGGCCGAAGCGATGACCGGTGCAGTTCAGAGCTGTCACCCGCGAAGCGAGCGCGCATAGTGGCCACGTTACCGATGAGCAGTGCGGCGGCGGCAGCGGCGGTGTCTGGGTTGCGGTACTCGTGCTGGAGGCGCTCCAGCACGGTGTGAAAGCCGGCCGCCTGGAGGTCCCGGACGCTATGTGGGCTGTACAGCGGTGCGGCGTGTACCCACGCGATGGCCAGGAAGTCCTCGATGTCAAGCCCGGTGGCCGCTGTGAATAGCTCGTCGAGGTCCATCGCACCCGGTGTGCCAGCGGCGGCGCGGGCGCGAGTGACCAGCAAGTCGTACCACCGCGCGTATTCGTAGTTGATCTTCTCCGCCTTGGGCAGTCCTAGGCGCCGCAGCGCGAGAGCGACCGCGACATCTTCGGCGGTGCCTGTCTCGAGCCCATCCCCCGACACCATCAAGTCGGTCACGCCAAGCAGGAGCCGCGCCATGCCCAACCTGTCGATCTCTCCAGGTGGTCCGGGCTGGCCGTGCTCGATGACCAGCCGCATTGCCAGGAGCAACTGCTCCTGGCAGAACACTAGGTCGCGGTGGCCCGCTTCGAGGAAGCCAATCGCGCGCTCACGATAGGGCGACGGCAGAAACTCGCCGGCCGCGCTTACTTGTTCAGCGCGCAATTCGGCGTGACTGTGGTGGGACCTGCTGCCTATCACCAACGTGAAACCGGCCAGCAGCGGGAAGGTGGTCTCGGTGACTAGCCCGGATGCGACCTCTCGGACCTGGCCCTCGGTCACCGGCGCAATCCCGACGTCGCGTCCTGTCACCGCGATCACCGCGCCGCGAGCGCGGACTTCTGACTCTCGCCGTAGGTAGGACTCCGGCAGCCACAGGTGACCCGTGCTCATCGCGATTCAACCACCAGCCGAAATCGTGGAGGCGGCCACCTTGACCGCAACATTCCCATAATGGCGGCACGTCTGGTGTGTGGCCTTCTACCGGGCGATGGTCAGGACACCCGCGTAATCGTAGACGGGAACTCTGCGGTCGGGAGGCGCCCAAGCCTGGGGGTCCTGCCGCTGCCACACATGAACCCGCTCCTCGATGATTTCGCCGAAGAGTTGCGGATGCAGTGGGTGTTGGCGTCGCTCGCCGCTGAGCGGCCCATCGCGCAGTTGGATCTCCACGCTTCCTCCCCTACCTGTGGTGGCTCACAGCTACATGGAGGCTACAACCGAAGTGATCATCGTTGTGGAAGGCTCCAGGCCCAGTAGTTGTGTCGCCTGCGGCGAGTCGGCCAGCGCGCGGTCATTCTGGCGGTCCACCCTCAAACGCCGGGGATCTCAGGCCGCGTGCCGTAAGAGAGGTGGCGGCGGCTTCAGGGCCACAGAACCGGCGCGATGTTCCGCTTCGATCCAGCAGGGGATCTAGTGGGTATCGCCGTCGGCGTCGAGGCACAGCTCTGCGGCGCGCGGCCGGCCACGAGGGACGGTGGAGGCGCGGGCATGGCCCGTAGCCCCGGCAGTTATTCGGCCAGTGTCTGGTCGTCGCGATCATCGGGAGAGCGCTCAAGCACCGAGCCGGGACTCGTGTGGGTGATGATGGACGCGGTCGCTGCGTCGGTGGTGTCAGCAACGGCGTCGT
>DATLRG010000386.1:0-4194 GCA_035534795.1 Chloroflexota bacterium | reverse complement strand
GAGGCCCAGGCCGGCGCCCCGGTCGAGGCACTCACGGTAACGGCAATCGAATTCCTGGTGGTCGCACTGCTGATCCAGGGCGTTTCGGTCGCGGAAGGGTACGTTGCCGAGAACGTGGGCTGGCTCGCGACCAACGCGCTCCGGGCGGACCTGACCGAGCACTGCCTCGAGCTCGATCTCGGCTTTCATCAGGCGCACCAACCGGGCGAGCTGATCGAGCGGGTCGACGGCGACGTGTCGGCGCTCTCCAATTTCTTCGCCAGCTTCGTCGTCGAGATTGTCGGGAACGGGGTTCTGCTCGTCGGCATTCTGGCTTTGCTGTTTCGGGTGGACTGGCGACTCGGTCTGTTGTTGGCCGCGGTTTGCGCCGTCGCAGGTGGCTGGCTGACGGCGACGTCCGGGATCGGGACTCGCTTCGTTGGCCCGCGGCGCCGCGCCAGCGCCGAGGTCTTCGCCGCGCTCGAAGAGCAGCTCGGCGGGTTGTCCGACATTCAGGGAAACGGCGCCCGGGCGTACATTCTCGAACGCTGGCAGCGCCAGCTTCGGACTCTGGTCGAGCGGGCCAGCCGGTCTGCGCTGGTTGGCGGCGCGGTCACCAGTCCCGGGCTGCTCATTCTCGGCATCGGGTCGATCGCCGTCTTTGGGACGGCAGCGCTGCTCAATCAGGCCGGGATCGTCTCCCTCGGAACGGTGTTCCTGGCGTTTCAATACACCGCCATGCTCCAGACGCCACTGAACCGTCTCACCCGGCAGGTGCGCGACCTCCAAACTGCCGCGGCAAGCATCGAACGGATCGCCTGGCTCACCAAAACACCTCGGACGATCACTGACGGTCGCGGCGTCGAGCTTCCCGCCGGTCCGCTCGCGGTCGAGTTTCGCGACGTCTCCTTCGGGTATGACGAGACCTCGTGGGCGCTCCGCGAGATGACGTTTCGGTTGCCGGCCGGCCGGGTTCTTGGTGTCGTCGGTCGGACCGGGTCCGGAAAGTCGACGCTGATGCGGCTGGTGGCGCGGCTGTATGACCCCACCAAAGGTGAGGTTCGCCTGGGTGGGGTCGGCCTTCAGGATACCCGCTTAGCCGATCTGCGGCGCCACGTCGGAGTCGTGACCCAGGACGTGCAGCTCTTTCGCGCCAGCGTCCGGGATAATCTGACGCTCTTCGATCCGACCCTGGACGACGCCAGGATTCGGAGCGCCCTCTACGACCTCGGCCTGGGCGACTGGGTACGCGCGCTGCCGCGCGGGCTGGATACCGAGCTCGCACCCAGCAGCGTGTCAGCGGGAGAGGCTCAGCTCCTCGCCTTCACCCGGGTGTTTCTCCAGGATCCGGGTCTGGTCGTCCTCGACGAAGCCTCGTCGCGGCTCGATCTCGCGACCGAGCGACTGATCGAAAACGCCGTCCAACGCTTGTTCGCCGGACGGACGGCAATCGTCATCGCCCACCGGCTGGAGACGCTACGCCACGCCGACGACATTCTGGTTCTGGCCGACGGTCAAATCGTCGAATTCGACCGCCGCGATCGCCTGGTTGCCGATGAAACGTCCCGTTTCGCCGAGCTTCTGCGGATCGGGAACGCCGAGGTGCTGGTATGAAAACCTGGCAGCTCGTTCTTCAGCTCATGCGCTGGCGGCCGGTCGTCTACGGTTTCATGCTCCTCCTCAGCGTGATCGAGATTGTCCTGCCGATCGTCACCGGCCTGCTGATGCAGCATTTCTTCGACCGGCTCGGCGGAACCGAGTCGGCTGGTCTCGGACTTCGCGACGTCCTGGCGCTCCTCGTAGCCCTCGAGTTCGCTAAAGTGTTCTCCGGGGAGTCCCTCTCGCTGAGCCTGGTCACCTTTTACTACTCTGGCTACGCCTTGCTGCGGCGCAATCTGCTGCGCCAGCTGCTGACCGGCTACAGCGCTTCGCGGTTGCCCGCTTCACCCGGCGAGGCGGTCAGTCGGTTTCGCGACGACGTCGAGGGTATCGTGGAGTCCACCGACGCCTGGAACGATCTCATCGGCCGGATCATCTTCGCCGGGGTGGCCCTGGCGATCATGCTCCGGATCGACACGGTCGTGACGGTCTTCCTCTTCGTCCCGTTGGTGATCATCGTTCCGATGATTCAGCGGCTCGGCCACCGACTCGAGGCTCGCCGGCGGGTCAGTCGCGACGCCTTAGGCCGGGTGGTCGGATTTCTGGGAGAATCGTTCGGTGCAGTTCTGGCAATCAAGGTCGCCGGGGCCGGGCCAAACGTTGTCCAGCGGTTTCGAGCCCTCAACGAGGTTCGCCGCCAAACCGCGCTGCGCGATCACCTGTTAAAGGGCGCACTCGATTCGCTCGATTCCGGGGTCGTCAGCGTCGGCACCGGGGTCGTGCTCCTGCTGGCCGCCAGCGCGATGCAGGCCGGGACCTTCACCGTCGGCGATTTCGCGCTGTTCGTCACCTACCTCGGCCAGCTTACCTATTTTCCCGAAGAGATCGCCCGGTTGCTGACCGAATACAAGCTGGCCGACGTGTCGGTGGAGCGGCTGACCGACCTGCTCGGCGGAGCGTCGCGAACGACGCTGGTCGACCGGCTGCCGCCGTTCCTCGGGCACCGGGCGAAAGCCGGAGCATCGATCGAGTCGAGCGCAGCATCGAAGAGTAACCGACAATCTGCCACCGGGAAGACGGAAAGCGACGACCTCCTGGTCGCCGACGGTCTCACCTGCGAGTTTGCCGGATCGGATCGGGGAATCCACGGCGTTGACCTGAAGATTCGGCGCGGCTCGTTCACCGTCGTGACCGGGCGGATCAGCTCGGGCAAAACCTTGCTCCTCGAAAGCTTGATCGGCCTGCGGCCGGTTCAGGCCGGCCAGCTCCGCTGGCAGGACGAGCGAGTCACCGATCCGGCGTCGTTTTTCGGTCCACCGCGCACCGCCTACACGCCCCAGGTGCCGCGACTGTTCAGCGCGTCGCTCCGCGAGAATCTGCTTCTGGGCTCGCCGGACGCCGGGGCGCTGCCGCGGGCGGTGGCAACCGCTGCCCTGGTACCGGACGTCGCGGCGATGGAACGGGGCCTGGATACCTCGATTGGCTCGCGGGGAGTTCGACTCAGCGGCGGCCAGGTGCAGCGGGTTGCCGTCGCGCGCATGCTCGTCCGCGAGGCCGACCTCTACGTGGTCGACGACCTTTCCAGCGCGCTCGACGTCGAGACCGAAAGGGCAATCTGGGAGAATCTCGCGACAATGACCGAGCAAACCTGGCTGGTCGTCTCGCATCGAGCAGCCGCCCTCCGCCGCGCCGATCAGGTGATCGTCCTCAAAGCTGGTCGGGTGGACGCGGTCGGAACGCTCGACGAGGTACTGGCGGCGTCGGACGAGATGCGGCAACTCTGGCGGGACGAGGACGGAAAACCGGGATAGAATCGAGAATACGTCGGATTCGCGACGAGGCTGTCCGACACGGTCGCACCGTGTTGCCGGCCCGTGCCGACCAGATCCTCGCCACCAACGTGGCGATCCAGCAACCAACCAATCGTGTAGATTTCACCGTGACTTTACTGTACGAAAGAGGTCTAAGATGCGTGTAACAATTACGGGCGGGGCCGGGCGGATCGCCCGCTACACCGCGCTCCGTTTGGCCAGCGAAGGCCACCAGGTCACCCTTTTTGACCGGGTGCCACTCGCCGACCTTGCCGACGCCGATCCTCGGCGGCGCATGCCCTTCGTGATCGGCGACGTCACCGATCCGGATGCCTGTCGGCAGGCGTGCGCCGAGGCCGAGGGCATCGTTCATCTCGGAGGTATTCTGGTGCCCACCCCGGACACCTTCCGGGTCAATACCGTCGGCACCTGGAACGTCCTCGAAGCGGCCCGGGCCGTTGGCGCCGCGCGGGTCGTCCTCGCCAGCTCGATCAATGCCACCGGCATCGGCTGGCATATTACCAATCGGCCGATCGAGCAGGTCGCGTATCTGCCGCTCGACGAAGATCACCCAACTCATCCCGAGGATAGCTACAGTCTGTCGAAGTACGTCAATGAGCTGACCGCCGCGGCGTTCAGTCACGCCTACGGCATCAAGACCGCGGCGATGCGCTACGCCGGGGTCTTCACCCCGGAGCGCCTCGCCGAGCATCGCCAGAATCCCCCGGAGCCGGGCTTTTCGCGCGTGTATCAGCCGGGCCGCTACCGAGGCATCTGGGCCTACGTCGACGTGCGTGACGTCGCC
>DATLRG010000385.1:0-6122 GCA_035534795.1 Chloroflexota bacterium | reverse complement strand
GGGAGATCTGCCGTGCAGATCTCCCTGCCAACCGCACTTCTCGCACACCCCCTACGGTTAAGCACCGGTGGGCTGCGCAGAGTTCGCGGCGGTGCCCACCGGTGCAAGACCACAGGAGGAATGGCTGCGCAGCCCGATCTGGCCGCCACGTGACCACTCATTCCGCACACCCGTTTACTCCAACTCCGTCGAGCTCAAGGAGGCGGTCTACATGTCCTCGGTTCAGTTGCGCCCGCGGCACAGGCTTCCCTCGGCGGCGACGTTGCTAACGATTGGCGCGTTTGGCGCGCCGCTGCTCTTCTTGATCTGGGGAATTATCGGGTTCATCGTCGTGCCATGATGGTTCGCGGAATACCGGCCAGAGGGCATCCTCGCGCTGATCGGCGGCGCGACGCCAGTCGCGCGACCGCGATGACGAAATCGTCATGACAGGACCTTTGCGACCCCCTATCTTGTCACTGAGGGTCTGGAACAGAATAGCTTCTTTCTCGCCACATCCTGGCCGGTAACGACACCAAGCGACACGGTGGCCCCTTCCAGTGCCGCCGATTTCCGAGATGAGGAGTGGGATGGATGTCTGCCAACCGTCGACGGATGGACGACCTCGATCGCGAGTCTCGAGAGCTGACCGGCGAGCGCTTGATGGTAGGCCTCCGGGCCGGCAACGTCCATCAGCGAATCGAAGAGACCGGGATCGGCCTGGCGCTGGTGAAAGAGATCGTCGAGCAGAACGGCGGAGAAGTCAGCGTGATCAGTGACGAGGGCCATGGCTCGACCTTCACCGTCCGCCTGCCAACCATCGATGGACCCATTACCCCTTGTTAACCGATACGGGCGTTCCTTCCGGACGTGCGCCCCTGACCGATACGTGCGACCGCTGTGGCGCTCCGCTGGGCGACGATGCTCGATACTGCTCCCGATGTGGTCGCCCGCATGGTTTCAACGCCCGCCCGACGATCCAGCGAAGGTGGTGGCGAGTCTTGATCGTCGGCGCGATCCTTTATTGGGTGCTGGTCAAGCTCCTGGCGAGCTCCGGTAATCCAAACCTGGTCCCCACGGTTATCCTCATCGGCGCCTTTCTCGTGCCGGTCACCTACGTCGTGTACCTGTACGAGAGTGGTGCTCTCTACGACATCCCCGTGTCAACCGTTGCCCTGACCTTCTTCTACGGCGGTATTCTGGGCGTGATCGCCGCCCAGTTGCTCGAGGCCCAACTGGTCGCGGGCATGGGCTTCTTGTCGCTGTTGGCGGTCGGCTTTTCCGAGGAGCTGGCCAAGCCCCTCGGCGTTTTGTGGCTGGCCCGGCGCCACGAGTACGCCGGCGAGCTCCACGGATTGGTGCTTGGCGCCGCGGCAGGGATGGGCTTCGCGGCGATCGAGACGATGGGCGACGGATTCACCGTCTTGCTGCTGTCTCACGGAAATCTGAGCGCTTTGGGGCAAGTCCTGCTGACCCGCGGCCTCCTGGCCCCGTTGGGCCACGGCACCTGGACGGCAATCGTCGTCGGCACCATCTGGCGTGAGCGTATGCGCGGCAAAGGCTGGCTCAATCGGCGCACCGCGGCCGGCTTTGGCATCGCGGTGGTTCTCCACACACTCTTCGACTGGACCGCGACCGCCGTGCCGATTGAGCTTCCCGTACCGGGCCTGCTGCTCCACTGGCGCTTCATCGACCTGGTCATTCCGGCGATCGGCTTACCCGTCGCTGGCCTGGTCATCGGGGCGATCGGCCTCTGGGTCCTCTGGCGCAGGTTCCGTGAATCGGAGCGCGAGGGTGGCGCCTCGATCCAGTGGCTGCTAGAAAGGATCAGCGTGGTCCCCAGAAAAGGCGCGGTGGATCGTAGGAAGTGAGTATCAGCACCGGTCTTGCCGGGCAACTGTTCAGCGCGGTCCGAGTATCCGCCGCCGTACACGGCGGGCCTAAGCTGTCCCAGGCCTGCCGTTTACGGCGGAAGGCGATCCGCACGCTGGCCTGAAGAGTTACTCTTGCTTGGCAAGATTCATGAGCCAGTCGATATCACCGGAGGTTCTCATGGCCAGCAATAAGCCGCGTCCCGGGCCATCCCGCGACCAAATTCCCCGTCGGCTCGTCCCAGGCTGGGTCTGGTGGGTCCTTTGCGCGGTCTTGCTCGCCTGGAACGTGCTGTCGTTCCTCGTGCCGCACGGCCCGGCGACGATTACCTTGTCCTACTCGGCGTTTCTCACTCAGGTCCAGGACGGCAACGTGGAGAAAGCCACGATCGCGGGTCAGAACGTCACCGGGCAGCTCGGGAAGGCCATCCCGGTCCCGGGCGCGACGCCAGTCCCGGCGGCAACACCCGGCCAGCAAGCGCAGGCCCCCTCCTCCAGCCGCTTCTCGACGATCATCCCAGCGGCGAACAATCAAAGCCTGTTGCCGTTACTGGAGACCAGGGGCGTGGACGTCACCGTGGTCGACATCTCCGCCGGCTCGTGGGTGCTGACGCTGCTGGCGAGCATACTCCCGATCCTCTTACTGGTGGCGGTCATGGTCTACCTCGGTCGGCAGATCCAGAAGGGCCAGCAGGGCGCGCTAGGGTTCGGCAAGAGCAAGGCCCGCCTCTACGAGACCGAGCGCCCGCCGGTTACTTTCGCCGACGTGGCGGGGGAGGACGAGGCGAAGGCCGAGCTGACCGAGGTGGTGGGCTTCTTGAAGAACCCGAAGCCCTACCATCTGGTTGGCGCCCGGCTACCCCACGGCGTCCTGCTGGTTGGGCCCCCCGGCACCGGCAAGACGCTTCTCGCTCGGGCGGTCGCTGGAGAGGCGCACGTCCCCTTCTTCAGCATCAGCGCCTCGGAGTTCGTCGAGATGTTCGTCGGCGTGGGAGCGAGCCGGGTGCGCGATCTGTTCGAACACGCCAAGGCGAGCGCCCCCTCCATCGTCTTCGTCGACGAGATCGACGCGGTGGGTCGCCAGCGTGGGGCCGGCCTGGGCGGCGGCAACGACGAGCGGGAGCAGACCTTGAACCAGCTCCTGGTCGCGATGGATGGCTTCGACGAGCGCCTGGAAGTGGTGGTGCTCGCCTCGACGAACCGTCCCGACGTGCTGGACCCGGCGCTCCTGCGCCCGGGCCGCTTCGACCGACAGGTGACGGTGGGACTGCCGGACCGCGCGGGCCGCGTGCAGATTCTCCGCGTGCATGGCCGGGGGAAGCCGGTGGGCCCGGACGTGGACCTCGAGGTCCTCGCACGCCAGACACCCGGCTTCTCGGGCGCGGACCTGGCCAACCTCGTCAACGAGGCCGCGATCCTGGCGGCGCGCGGTGGTCGGGGTCAACTGGTCATGTCCGACTACGTACGTGCCCTCGACAAGATCATCCTGGGGGTCGAGCTTCCCCACTTACACCTGGAGGAGGAGCGGCGGGTGGTGGCCTACCACGAGGCCGGCCACGCCCTGGTTGCCGTGTGTACACCCGGGACTGATCCGCTCCAGAAGGTCACGATCATCCCCCGGGGGCGCGCGCTTGGCGTGACCGAGCTCGTCCCGACCGACGACCGACTGAACTATGCGCGCAGCTACCTGCTGGGGCGCCTTGCCGTGTTGCTGGGGGGACGAGCGGCGGAAGAAGTCGTCTATCAGGAGCCGACCACCGGCGCGGAAAGCGACCTGGAACATGCGACCAAGCTGGCGCGACGGATGGTCGGGTCCTGGGGCATGGTAGAAAGCATCGGGCCCGTCCATTTCGACGACGCCTCCGGCAACGTCTTTCTCGGCCGCGATCTGGTCCAGACCCGCGGCTACGCCGAGGAGACCGGGGCGAGGCTGGATCAGGCGGTGGCCGACCTCGTCGAGCAGGCGCGCGCGCAGGCGACGCTAACGATCACCAGCCACCGTGGGGCACTCGACGACATCGTCGCCCAACTCCTGGAACACGAAACGATCAGCGGCGACGACGTGCGTCGGATCGTCGGCGAAGCCGCCCAGCCGCCACGTCGTGCGCTCCGGACCGGAGCACTGGTCTGATGGCACACGCTTCGATGCAACGGATCGTTCCAGGCCGACGCGTGCGCTCGTGGCAATGGGATCGCCTTCGAGAAAGGTGAACGCGCACTGGCGCCGGATCTTGAAGGTACCCCTGCCCGGACTCGAACCGGGGCGCACGGTTTAGGAATGCGCTGAGGCGCTTCCATCGCCTCAATAGCCTGTCACCGGGCCCACAATCCTCAGCATTGTCGCGTTTTATGTTGAGTTGCGGTCCATTTCGTCCAGGAATTCCATGACGTGGTACGCCGTCCGTTAGCAAAATGTTTGCAAACCGTCGCGCACAAGAAGTGGCTACATCTCGCGGAGAAGTCCAGGATCTCGCGGCCCCCCTGAAGGCTGGCTGTTGGCGAGGGTCCAGTTGACGGCCGACAACTGATCGCGACCGTGGAGCACGACGGTTCCAATCAATCAGCCGTCGTTTCGACTTTCGCCTTGGTATTGTTGGCTCAGTGACGTCCCAGGCGGAGGTGGGAATGATGGCAACGCTGAAGATACGATTAGGCCAGGATACTGCGGCTCGGCTGGAAAGAGAGGCGCAGCAACGTGGCATGGATCTCCCGACGTACTTCCGTCTACTCCTGGGCGATGAGGACTATGGCGAGGACCAATCCCGGAATCCCGACGCGGATCAAGCTGTGGTGAGACAGCCTCCCCCGCTCGCGGCTGAGCTCTCCTTGCTGGATTCGCCCGAGGCCGCCGTCGCGGCGATACGAGCGCGAGGCCCCAGTCGGTCGCCGGTTCAAGAGGCCACGGCCGATCTCGCCGAGCTTCTCCGGACTGGCGGGGTGGACCCAGGGATCTCTTCCGAAGAGTGGGATCGGCGCTGGGCCGCTTACGAGGCTCAGCAAAAGGCGCTGGAGCGGGCGGATACCGAGAAGACTCTCCAGGAGATCCGGCAGTTGCTCGCAGCAGAAGGTCACGATCGGTGACAAATTATCTCCTCGACGCAAACCTAGCCGGCGTGAAATCCGAGCCACTTGAGGATCACCGGGGCAGCGAACGCCGACAACAGTTGGAACAGTCCCAGAATGAGAGCCGCGATTGCCAGCATGTCGATGTCTGCCGCGCCGACGTAGCAAATGGGAATTGACTTGATCGTGTTTGCCTTGACTGTGAATAGATGGCCCGATTCGCGGTTGTACAGAGTAGCGCGCTCCGTGTCCCAAATCTGGTCGATGTGACTGAGGTCGTTCCAAACCATCTTGCAGAGGAATCCGCAATTGACACAGCGCCCTTTTCCATACTCTGCCAAGAACGCCTGATAGCTCGTTAGTTTCGGTTCTTTCTTCCTTCGGGCCATTCCTACCACCTGCTCACATACCTGCCCAGGGGAGAATAGTAGTGGGTCAATGGTCTCGAACATTACGGGATGACGCTCCCGTGGGAAGCAGGCGAGTCACCCGGTCGGGGAACACTGCCCTGATCTCCAAATGGCCGCCAAGCGCCTCGACGTATTTGCTCAGCGTCGAGAGGAAGATGTCCGGCGTGTGCTCGACCTGGGAGATGTTTGCCTGCGTCACCTCCCACGCATCCGCAATCCGACGCTGGGTGGCGCCCCGGGCCTCGCGCAGCTTCGTTAGCTCGACGACAGCATCACGGTGACGGCCCAGCCGCCGCGGAAGTAACAGCGGTGGGATCATTCGGTAACGTATTCATGTTTTCCTCACTCCTTCACTCAGGGCTTACGCCCGCTCTGGATGAACGCGGTGAGCGCACCGAAGAAGCGCCCCGCCCGGTCGGCCTCCTGGAGCTGCTCAATCCACTCTGTCGCCTCGGCGGGTGCGACGAGGCCCTTGTCTCGTGCCCGCTGGGCGCTTGCCTCCAGGCCGAGAACCTGGTTGGCCGTGGCGTAGTCCCCCAGAAGCACGGTGAAAGGGGTTACCGCCACGTCGACCAGCCCAACCTCCTTGAACAGCGCCGGGAGCTGGCGTCCGATCCAGCCGTTCTGGTACGTATCACAATTGACGTTGAGGATGGCCCGGGTGACCGGAAGACTCGGCGAGTCGACGAGGGCGGTCTCGAAATCGGGCTCGCAGGTGACGACGCGCGCCCCGGAGTGAGCGACCCGGACCAGCTCGGCCAGCGCCTGCCGGGGCTGCTCCAGGTGGTGAAGGACCCGG